>JAHEFX010000154.1 GCA_024639975.1 bacterium | reverse complement strand
CCGGCAGCCACTCCCTCGGGTCGCCGCGGCGCAACGCCTCGATGGCCGGGTGGTCGGGTCGACTGGTCTGGACCATGAGCCGACGACCGCTCCCCTGCCCGACCTTCGTGGCCAGCCGCGCCAACAAGCGCAGGCCGTCCTCGGCTGATCGGAACGACGGGCCGAGCAACAGGCCGTCGGCGTCCACGGCGACGGCGAGACCGACCGGGTCGAGCCCGGGGAGGTCCCCGGCCGCCACCACCGACACCGGATGGCCGGGACCAACGCCGACGAGTGAAGGCTCGACGATCTTGGCCAACCGGTCGGCCACCACGCCGACGGCGGCCCCCAGCGGTTCGAAACTGGCTGCCCCGCACTCGCCGCACGGACCGAGCCTTCCTCCGCATCGTCCACAGGACGCGGTCATCGTCGCCCTCGAGCTGCAGGAAGGGCAGGTGCGCAGTGCCCGGCATTTCGTGCAACGAAACGCCGGTGCATAGCTCCGGCGATGGCTGAAGACCGCGATCGGCACCCCGGCCTTCGCCGCACCGGCGATCGCGACATCCGCCCGGCGCCCGATGACGCCGGTACCCGGCGGGTCTTCGGTTCGGTCCACCACCTCCACACGCGCCCAGAGCCGGCCGGCACCGGGATGGCGGATCTCGGCGCCGGAGCCGACGGCCTCGAGCGTCGGTACGACACCGGTGGTGACCAGGCGCACGCCTTCGAGCCGGGTCCGCTGGCCCAAGAGGGTCCTCGCGTGGATGGTCGGTGTCTGGCGCGACTTGTGTCCGCGGCGTCCATCGTCGACCAGCACGGCGGTGTGCAGGGCGGCGGTTGGCCAGCCGGCGACCCTCGGGGTGCCGACCACCACCGTCCCCGGACTCGTCCTGGCCCGGACCCAGGCCTTCGTCACCTCGGCCCCGGTGGAGCTCGGGAGCACGGTGATGACCTCGCGATCGAGCTCGAGACCACTCACGGCGACGGCCTCCACCTCCGTCGGGCAGACCACGAGCCCGGAGGCGTCCTCGGGCAGGTCCGCCAAGGCGATTCGAACCAGGGCCACCTGGTCGGCACCCAGGAGGTGGACCCGTCCCCCCGGCCCCCGGCGGTGCTCGGGAACGGCCCTCGTGGATCTCGGGAGGTTGGTCGGCTTGGCCGTCCGGAGGATCGAGGCGAGAGGAGCGACGTAGTGGCGCGACAGCCACCGAAACAAGCCCAGGTGCACCTCATCGAAGAGTGGGAGCGACGGGGAGACGCTCTTGATCGGCTTGAGGCCGTCCGTCGACCCGCCACCGACGGCCACGACGAAACCTCGGACGGTCCTCCCGCCGAGCGGGACTCGAACGGCGGCGCCGACGCTTGGAACCGGTTCCGGAGCGGTGTAGAGGAAGCCGTCATCGACGGCCATCGTCGGGACGTCCGGGATGACCCGGACGACCCCACTCACGCGCCGGCGGCTGCCTTGAGCTCGGCCACCCGCGGTGTCGCCTCCCAGGGGAAGTCGGGTCGGCCGAAGTGCCCGTAGGCGGCGGTCGGCGTGTAGATGGGCCTCGTGAGACCGAGGTCGAGGAGGATGGCGCCGGGCCGGAGGTCGAAGGTCTCGGCGATGGCGCCGGCGATCCGGACCGGGTCGACGCGTTCGGTGCCGAATGTCTCCACGTGGATCGACTGCGGCCGGGGGACGCCGATGGCATAGGCCAGCTGGAGCTCCACCCGCTCGGCCAGTCCGGCCTCGACCACATGCTTGGCGACCCATCGGGCTGCGTAGGCACCCGACCGATCGACCTTCGACGGATCCTTGCCGGAGAAGGCGCCGCCCCCGTGTCGGGCCCCGCCACCGTAGGTGTCCACGATGATCTTTCGACC
Source organism: bacterium (assembly GCA_024639975.1). Classification (GTDB taxonomy): domain Bacteria; phylum Actinomycetota; class Acidimicrobiia; order Spongiisociales; family JAENVV01; genus JAHEFX01. Next base: position 1,581 of record JAHEFX010000154.1, on the reverse strand, counting down.
GGTCAGGCCGGCGTCGCCGTGGGGCCCACCGATGACGAAACGGCCGGTGGGGTTGACCAGCCATTCGGCACCGTCGATGGAGGTCCCGGGGAAGGCCTCGGCGAGAGCTTTGGCCAGATGGGCGCCCAGGTCACTGGCGATCTGGTCCTGGTCGACGTCCTCGTCGTGCATCGTCGAGACCAGCACCCGCTCGAAGGCCACCGGTTCACCGTCCTCGTAGCGAACGGTCACCTGGGTCTTGCCGTCCGGGCGCAGGTAGTCGATCGTGCGTTCCTTGCGGAGGGCGGTCAGCGATGCGGCCAGGAGGTGGGCGGCTTGGATCGGGAGCGGCATCCGATCGGCGGTCTCGGCCGTCGCGTAGCCGAACATGATCCCCTGGTCCCCGGCCCCCAGGAGATTCGGGTCTTGCCGCCATGCTCCTCGGTCGACGCCTTGGGCGATGTCGCCGCTCTGTTCGTGCAGGTGGTTGTCGACCACGAGGGTGTCGGCGTTGAAGGCGACGTCGGGCAACGTGTACCCGATGTCGGCAACCGCGACGCGTACTTCGTGCTCGATCGCGGCATCGGAGAGGCCGGACCACGACGTGGAGATCTCACCAGCGAGGACGACCCGGTCGGTGGTGGTGAGGGTCTCGCAGGCGACCCGGCCATCGGGGTCCTCGCTGAGGATGCGGTCGAGGATGGAATCCGAGATCCGATCGGCCACCTTGTCCGGGTGGCCCTCGGTGACGGATTCCGAGGTGAAGAGCCAAGCAGTCATCGGGGGGCGAGTGTAGGAACCGGGTCCGACAACCCGCAGCTTCTCAGAGCATCTCGACGACGGCGGCCATGAGTCTCCTCGCGACCTCGGTCTTGTCGAGGAGCGGCCAGGCCTCGGAGGACCCGTCCGGCCGCACGAGGACGACCTCGTTGGTGTCGGTCCCGAAGCCGCTGCCGGCCTTCGCAACGTCGTTGCCGACCAGCAGGTCGACGCCCTTCGATCGGGCCTTGTCCACGGCGCCATCGGTCGAGCCGACTTCGGCGGCGAACCCGACCACCAGTGGTCCGCCGTCCATGCTCACCACCCCGGCGAGGATGTCGGGCGTCGCCTCGAGGACGATCTCCGGGGGCCCGTCGGCTCTGCGGAGCTTCCCCGAAGCCGGCTCCGCGGGTCGGTAGTCGGCGACGGCGGCCGCAAGCACGGCGACGTCGGCGTCCCCGGCCTCCGCCCATACGGCGTCGGCCATCTGCGCTGCGGTCTCGACGCTGCGCACCGAGATCCCGGAGGGTGCGCTGTCGGGCCGTGTGGTCACCAGCACGACCTCGGCACCCATCGCACGGGCGACCTCGGCCACGGCGTTCCCCATCTTCCCCGAGGAGCGGTTGCCGATGTAGCGAACCGGGTCGATCGTCTCACGGGTCCCACCGGCCGACACCAGGACTCGTCGTCCGGCGAGGGGTCCGTCCGGATCGATCTCGAGGGCGGCGACGATGTCGTCGGGCTCCAGCATGCGGCCGGAGCCGACGTCGCCACCCGCCAACTCCCCGGAGGCCGGGCCGAGTATCACGGCACCGCGGGCGGTCAGTGCGGCAATGTTCTCCC
>JAHEFX010000073.1 GCA_024639975.1 bacterium | reverse complement strand
GCCGCAGGGACCCCGCCGTTGAGGGATGGGTCGGCGACCCTGGCGAGCACGGCGTATCCGCCGGCCGGGACGGTGAGCTTGCCGATCTCATGGCGGTCGGACTTGCCATCGGTGATCGACCAACCCTTGAGGTCGATGTCGGCGGTGCCGGGGTTGTGGACCTCGAACCACTCGCCGCGACTGTCGAGTACTGCGGACGGGTTCGTCATGATCTCGGAGATGACGACGATCCCGGGTGCCGGGGGAGCCGGCTTTGCCGCAGACGCGACCGACAGGGCCGACAGGGCGACGCAGAGCGCCAAAGCCACGCGAAACGGTCGAGAGCCAGGTTCCCAGTCCACGAGTCAGGAATCGGCATCCCGCAGGGCCACCTTGAGCCGAGAAGTTGTGGTTCCCGGCACGCCCTCACTATCGTCCTGAAACATGAATCACCCGTCAAGTGACTCGTGGGTCAGGTGTCATGTCTGAACCGGTCCTCGAGCCCACGACCGATCGGGGCCGCGCCACTCGCCAGGCGCTCCTCGATGCCGCCGAAGAGGTCTTCGGCCTGGTCGGGTACAACGACGCCTCGATCGGTGAGATCACCCGCCGGGCCGACGTCGCCCAGGGGACCTTCTACGTCTACTTCCCCGACAAGCGGGCGGCCTTCAGCGAGGTCGTCCGCCAGGTGAACCGCAAGGTACGCCACGCCTCGACCCTCGGCACCGAGGGCGCTGTCACCCGGATGGATGCCGAGAAGGGCGGATTCCGGGCGTTCTTCGACTACATCGAGGCCCACCCGTCGATCTACCGGATCGTCCGCGACGCCGAGTTCGTCGCCCCGGAGGCCGCGGGAGCGCACTACGAAGCGTGGGCCCGCCCCTACGCGGCTGCCCTTCGTGAGGCCCAGGAGTCCGGGGAGTTCGCCGACGGGATCGATCCCGACCTGCTGGCCCACCTGCTCATGGGCCTCAGCGAGTTCTTCGGCCAGCGCCTCCCCCGTTGGGAGTCGCTCGGCCGGGAGGAATCAATCGACCAGCTCCTGCTCTTCGTCGAGCGGGCACTCACTGCCGATGACCCAAGATCTCACACGGTCAAGCGTGTGATGAACCAAGGAGATAACAAATGAACAAGCGATGGATCCGAATAGTGGCCCTCATGGCTGCGCTCGGTCTCGTGCTTGCTGCCTGCGGCGGCGACAGCGAGGACACCACGACCACGGAAGCGGCCTCGGACACGACCGAGGCCACCGAGACGACCGAGGCCACGGAGACGACCGAGGCCACCGACGAGACCACCACGACCGAAGGCGAGATGACCGAGGGCGTCGCGTGCGACGAGCCGATCACCGTCGGCTTGATCACCGACCAGACCGGTGCACTCGCCATCTACGGCGCACACATGCTGCGTGGCGTTCCCGCCGGCTTCGAGTACGCCACGGGCGACGACGGTGCCGACGGCACCTACACGCTCGACGGTTGCGACATCAACCTGGTCATCAAAGACGACCAGTCCGACGCCGACCTGAGCGCCACGGCTGCCCGTGAGCTCATCGAGGTCGACGGCGCGGAGATCATCATCGGTTCCGTGTCCTCGGGCGTGACCGCCACGCTCCAGGAGATCGCGTTGGAGAACGATGTGATCCTCATCGCGGCCCCGGCTGCAGCGAACGACTTGACGGGTTCGACGTTCAACGAGAACACCTTCCGGGCGTCCCGCAACAACTACCAGGACGCCATGGCCATCTGCGCGAACCTCACGCAGGAGTACTCGACGTTCGTCCAGATCGCTCCGGACTACACGTTCGGCTACGGCGGAGCGCAGGCGTATCGCGACTCCTGCTCGGCGCTCGGTGGAGAGTTCCCGGCCGACGACATCTTTGCCCCGGCCGACACGACGGACTTCACCCCGTACATGGAGCAGATCAACGAGGTCGACGCCGAGGCACTGCTCGTGACCTGGGCCGGTGGCGGCTTCATCCCGCTGCTCCAGGGTGCCATCGACCTCGGGGTGCTCGAGACCAAGACCCTCGCGTCGCCGTTCGTGGACAACGTGGCCCTGCCGCCGTTCTTCGCCAACGCCGTCGGCTCGACGTCGTCGATCCTCTACCACTACTCGTTCCCGGACAACCCGGCGAACGACTTCCTGATCGAGAAGGCGAGCCAGGTGGACACCAAGCCCGACCTGTTCGACGCCGACGGCATGAACGCGGCGATCATGGTCGTCGAGGCCCTCAAGGTCACCGGCGGTGCTGCCGACGCCGACTCGCTCCGTGGCGCTCTCGAGGGCCTGTCCTTCGACGGCCCCAAGGGCACGATCGAGATCCGCGCCGAGGACCACGTCGCCATCCAGGACATGTACATCGCGACACTCCTGAACGTCGACGACCCCGACTTCATGTACTTCGAGTACGTGGAGACGGTGCGTCCCGCCCCGCCCTGTCTCCTCGAAGGGGACAACGAGGCCCGCTGCGGCGACCTGCCGGTTGGCAGCCTCGAAGGCTGATCGACGAGAATCGGTCCAACAGGGGTGGCGGGGCTTCGGCCCCGCCACCCGGACCGGGGTCCAAGCATGAGTGACGTACTGATCAGGACGGAGGGACTCCGCAAGGAGTTCGGTGCGCTCGTGGCGGTCGACGATGTGTCGGTCTCCATCGAACGAGGCACGCTGCACTCCATCATCGGCCCCAACGGCGCCGGCAAGACGACCTTCTTCAACCTCGTCTCCGGCACCATCAAGCCCACCGCCGGCAGGGTGTACCTCGACGGGGACGATGTCACCAACATCCCCGTCCACCGCACCATCCACCACGGCATCGGGCGTTCCTTCCAGATCACCAACCTGTTCCCCAGCCTCACCGTCCTCGAGAACGTGCGGCTCGCCGCACAGGCGACCGGCAGCGACGGTTTCCGCTGGTGGCGGTCCCACGCCAGGTTCACCGACTACGTGTCGAGGGCCGAAGAGGTCCTGACCCAGGTCGGACTCGTCGAGCGGGCGTTCGACATCGCCTCCAACCTCCCGCACGGCGACCAGCGCAAGCTCGAGCTGGCGATGATCCTCGCCCCGGACCCCGAGGTGCTCATGCTCGACGAGCCGACCGCCGGCATGGCCGCCGAACAGGTCCCGGAGCTCATCGCCCTCATCCGCGACGTCCAGACGTCCGGCGACAAGACCGTCGTGCTCGTCGAGCACAACATGGGCGTCGTCATGAACACGTCCGACCGCATCACCGTCATGGCCCAGGGAGCGGTGCTCGCCGAGGGCACCCCCGACGAGATCTCGGCCAACGAAGAGGTCAAGGTCGCCTATCTCGGCTCCTTGTACGAGGACCTCGGATGAGCCTGCTCTCCCTCGAAGCCGTCAACACCCACATCGGCCAGTACCACATCCTCCAGGGCGTCGACCTGGAGGTCGGTGCCGGTGAGATCGTCGCCATGCTCGGTCGCAACGGTGCCGGCAAGACGACGACGCTCAAGACGATCATGGGCCTCCACCCCCGCACCGGCGGGACGGTCACCTTCGACGGCGAGGAGATCGGTGAGCTCCGGCCCTATGAGGTCGCCTCCCTCGGGATCGGGTACGTGCCTGAGAACCGGGCGATCTTCGCCGACCTCTCGGTCGAGGAGAACCTCCGGATAGCCGAGCGCGAACGCGGCGACCTCGCCCGCTCCATCGATTTCATCCACGACCTCTTCCCCGACCTCGCCCGCCTCGCCGAGCTCCCGGGCACCTCCCTGTCCGGTGGCCAGCAGCAGATGCTGGCGGTGGCACGGGCACTCGTCCCGGAGAATCGCCTCCTGCTCATCGACGAACCGAGCGAGGGCCTCGCCCCGGTGATCATCGAGCAGATGATGGAGGCGATCCGCTCGATCTCCTCGGACACCACCGTCCTGTTGGTCGAGCAGAACTTCGTCGTCGCCTCCCGACTGGCCCAGCAATACGTCATCCTCGAGGAGGGCCGCTCGGTCGCCGGTGGCGCCATGGCCGACCTCGTGGACGACGACGAGACCATCAATCGCTATCTGGGGGCCGGATGACCACCGCCACCGCCAAGCCGAGCCTCGGCGACCGCTGGTCGAAAGCCTGGACGAGAGACCGTCGGCGCATCATCGTCGCCGCTGTCGTCGCTGCCCTGTTGGTCATCGGCCTCGGCGGACTCGACCCCGAGGACTGGTTCGTCACGATCATGCGTGGCCTCGCCACCGGCGCCATCACCTTCCTCGTCGCCAGCGGTCTGTCGCTGATCCTCGGGCTGATGGACGTGCTGAACCTCGCCCATGGCGAACTGTTCATGCTCGGTGCCTACCTGGGGTGGACCGCCTACATCAGGCCGGACACGACGGTCGACCTGCTGGCCCCGATCCTCATCACCATCGCCCCATTCGCCCTATGGGCACTGTGGCGCCCGCTCGGACGCAAGGTCGCAGCCCTCGGTTCTCGTTGGGCCGGGTGGTTGCTGGTCGCCGTCGGACTCGGTGGTTGGTGGTGGGCGTGGCGCCTGTTCCCACTCGCGATCTGGGATCCCTCGGTCTACGCCGAGAGCCCGATCACCTTCTCGCTCGCCTTCGACATCGGGACCCTCGTCCCGCTCCCGGCCGGCACCTTCGGGGGCCCCGCCCTCATCGCGGTTCTCGCCATGCTGGTCGCCGCATCGATCGCGGCCGTCGGACTGGTCTCGTTCAACCCGACCGGCTCCCCTCGCCCGTCGGCCAAGGGGATCGGGGCGTCGATCGTGGCCCTGGCCGCCGGCCTCTCGATCCTCGCTTGGCGCGAGGGTCTTGTCGAGGGCCTCTTCGCCATGAACCCGACGCTCCGGTTCTTCCTGGCGGGCATCGTGAGCGTGATCGTGATCTCGGCCATCGGCGCGGGTGTCGAAGTGGCCCTCATCCGCCCGCTCTACGACCGTCCGATCTACCAACTCATGATCACCCTCGGCTTCGGGTTCATCCTCATCGAGCTGGTGCGCGAGGTCTGGGGTCGGCCCGAGTTCACCATGCCGAAACCCCCGGCCTTCAACGGCATCGGGGAGGGTTGCCCGGGTCAAGGCATCGGCGATCTCTTCTCCGGTTGCTCCACCATCGAGATGTTCGGCGCCCGGATTCGTACATACAACGAATTGTTCATCGTCGGCATCGGCATCATCGTCCTGGTCGGCGTGAGCCTGCTCATCAAGCGGACCCGCATCGGCATGGTCATCCGAGCAGGCGTCCAGGACCGGCACATGGTCGAAGCCCTCGGCGTGAACGTCCGGGTCGTCTTCATGGGGGTCTTCGCCATGGGAGCCGGGCTCGCTGCCCTCGGCGGCGTCCTGGCCGGTCCGTCCATCGGCCTGTCCCCGGAGATGGGCGGCCGCCTCCTGCTCTCCGCCCTCATCGCCCTGGCGATCGGTGGCCTGACGAGCTTCCCCGGGGCGGCGGTCGGTGCCGTCCTCGTCGGGATCCTGCAACAGATCATCATCCGCTACGGACAGACCGGGATCCCGCTCCCGTGGCTCGAGGAGCCCTTCAAGCCGTCGCCTCCGCTCGTGCCGGCCTCGACGGTGCTGCTCATGATCGTGATCCTGTTGGTGCTGCCCAACGGGCTGCTCGGAAAGGCAGAGCATTGAGCCTCGTCGACCTTGCCACCACCCGGAAGCCGTGGATCGTCCGACACCGGCTGCTCCTCCTCGGGGTCCTCGCTGCCGTCCTGTTCCCCTTCGTGATCGCCATCGTCGTCGACGGGGCTCCGATCTCCGCCGTCTGGGAGAACGCCGACGGCAACGCCAAGTTCCTCCAGGGGTTGGCCATCGAGGTCGTCGTGCTGGCGCTCTATGCCATGTCCTACGACTTGGTGCTCGGCGTGTCGGGCCTGCTCTCGTTCGGCCACGCGATGTTCTTCGCCGTGGGGGCGTACTCGCTGGGCATCCTGCTGAAGTCGGCGGGCCTGGGCCTGGTGCCGTCGCTCCTCATCGTCATGGGGATCGCGGTCCTCGTTGCCCTGCTCTTCGCCGTCGTCCTGCCGAGGGTGAAGGGCATCGGGTTCGCCCTGGTCACGCTCGGCCTTGCCTCGGTCACGGGGATCATCATCAGCTCGAGTGAGTTCAAGGACTACACGGGCGCCGACGTCGGGCTCCAGGGTGTCCCGTCACCCGACTGGCTGAACCCGACCGACCAACGATTCCGTTTCTACCTGGTGTCGATGGGCGTCCTCGTCCTCGTCTACCTGCTCTACCAACGACTCGTCGACTCACCGACGGGAAAGGTGCTGGTGGCGGTGAGGGACAACGAGGACCGGGCGCTCATGCTCGGGTACTCCACGTTCTGGTACAAGACCTTCGCCCTCATCGTGGCGTCGATGACCGCCGCCCTCGCCGGGTCGCTGCACACCCTCTACCAACCCATCGTGACTCCGGAGGTCGCCGGACTCGGCTTCACGGTCGCTGCGCTGTTGATGATCCTCATCGGAGGGGTAGGCACCGTGTCCGGGGCGATCGTCGGTGCCGCCGTGTTCCGACTCACCGAGTTCTACCTGGACCGGTGGTTCGAAGGCCTCTCGAACCTGTTGATCGGAGCCGGGTACATCCTCCTCGTCCTCTTCCTCCCCTACGGCATCGTCGGCACCTGGCGCACCAGGTCCAATCGGATCGGCGAAGGGCGATCACGGCTCGCCCGGCTGCTCTCGGGGAGCAAGGGGGAGTAGATGGCCCTCAACACGCTGCTCTCCCGCCAGGCGACCTATCGGCCCGACCACACGGCGGTCGTCTTCGGGGATACCCGCCTCACCTGGTCAGAGCTCGAAACACGAGTGGGCCGGGTGGTGGACGCCTTCTCGCAGCGTGGACTGACCAAGGGCGATGCCGTGGCGACGATGGCCGACAACTGCCTCGAGGTGCTCGACGTCTACCTGGCCGCCGCCACGGCGGGGATCGTGGTCGTCCCGCTCAGTCCGATGCTGCGGGGCAAGGGGCTCGTCACCCTCCTGAACGACTCCGGCGCCAAGGCGCTACTCACGATGGATCGCCTGGCCGACGTCGTGGATGACCTGCGCGATGACCTGGCTGCGCTCGTCGACGACGGTTTCCTACTCGTGGATGGTGACCGGGAAGGTTGGACGACATACGACGACTACCTCGCCGGCAGTCCGGAGGCGCCCGCCCCGTTCGTTGCCCTGGCCGACGAAGACGTCTTCAACCTCATCTACTCGTCCGGCACCACCGGGGACCCCAAGGGCATCGTGCACACCCACGGCATCCGCACCGCCTATGCGACCGGATTCAGCACGTCCTATCGCATCCATCCCGAGTCGGTGATCCTCCACAGCGGCTCGCTCGTCTTCAACGGGGCGTTCCTCACCCTCATGCCGTGGCTGCTGCAGGGAACGACGTTCGTCCTCATGGCCTCCTTCGACGCCGAGGCCGTCGTCGAGACGATCGCCGCCGAGGGCGTGACCCACATGATGGTGGTGCCCTCCCAACTGATCGGCCTGATGGACACGCCCGGCTTCGATGCCGAGACGTGCGGCTCGCTCGAGATGGTCTGCTCGGTGGGAGCGCCCCTCCACCTTGAGCACAAGCTGGCTTTCACGGAGCGGCTCCCCGGCCGCTTCTACGAGCTCTACGGACTCACCGAAGGCTTCGTGACCGTGCTCGATCGGGACCACGTCGAGGACAAGCCGTCGTCGGTCGGGATCCCGCCACCCCTCTATGAAATGCGCATCGTCGACGATGGGGGCCGGGACATGCCCGCCAACGAAGTGGGCGAGATCGTCGGTCGCGGCCCGATCACGATGCCCGGCTACCACGGCAGGCCCGACCTCACGGCCCAGGCGATCCGGGACGGGTGGCTCCACAGCGGTGACCTCGGGTACGTGGACGATGACGGCTTCCTGTACCTCGTCGACCGCAAGAAGGACCTGATCATCTCCGGCGGGGCCAACGTCTATCCCCGCGACATCGAGGAGGAGCTGATCCAGCATCCCGATGTCGTCGACGTGGCGGTGTTCGGTGTCAGTGACACCAAGTGGGGCGAGACGCCGATCGCGGCGGTCCGCCTCCGGGCCGACGCGGAGACCTCTGCCGACGACATCCGCGATTGGCTGAACGCCCGGGTGTCCCGTTTCCAGAAGGTCTCGAACGTGATCGTGCGCGATGCGTTCCCGCTCTCCACGGCTGGCAAGACGCTCCGCCGAGTGCTCAAGGCCGACTACCTGGGGGAATGAGCCTCAGGCCGGGGCGAGGCCCGGCTCGCCTCCTTCGGCCGGCCCCTCCCAGTGCTGGCGGAATCCGTAGCGGTCACCGCGTACGAGTGACTCCCGCCACTCGATCGGCCCATCGATGGACTCCGTGCGCCGTTCGATGAGGAAGACGGCCGTGCGATCGTCGATGTCGAGTGCCTGACGATCTCCCTTGGCAGGGAGGATGGGCCGAATCAGCTCGGAGCCCTTCACCGGACGCACGCCGCGGGCCTTGTGGAGTTCGTCGTACAAGGCGGTCCTGGTGAAGTCCACCTCGAGCAGCGGCTCGGCCAGCTCGGCAGGCATCCACACCCGGTCGAGGGCCAGTGGCTCGCCGTCCACCAGACGGAGCCGCTCGAGGAAGAACAAGTCCGCCCGGGCGTCGAGTCCGAGCCGCATCGCCGGTGCCTTCTCGACGCGGATCTCACGGGTTCGGAGCTCTGCGGTCGCTTGGCGCCCCTGTTCCTCCAGGGATCGGAACAGCGAGTACAGGCTTCCGAGCGGTTGCTCGAAGACGGCCCGGTTCACGTAGGAACCACGCCCGCGCTCGCGCACCAACAGGCCCGCTTGGTCGATGCGTCGAATGGCCTCACGGACCGTGTGCCGGCTCACCTCGTACTCGTCCATGAGGTCCAGATCGGTGGGGAATCGCTCGTCGAACTCGCCCTCGGCCAAGCGCCGCTCCAGGTCGGAGAGCACCTGGGCCCAGAGCGGGCGCGGGTCACGTGAGTCGGGGGGGATCGGTCCCGGCATGGCCGGGAAGCGTACCGACGTACCAAGTACGTCAGTACGACGCTCAGGCCTTGGCCAGGGCTTCGAGGACCTCGGGGACTCCGTCGTCGAGGAGGACGACGGGCTCGATGCCGGCTTCCTCGAGCCATTTGATGGCGGCCGTGGCGCGGTATCCGGAACCACAGGCGACCCAGACCTCGCCCGAGAGGTCACCCGGCGCGCCGTCGGCGACGATGTCAGGAACGAACGCGAGGGTCGAACCATCGATCGTGCCGGTCTCCCACTCCGCAGGCATTCGGACGTCCAGTACCTGCACGCCCGCCTGCACGGCGTCGACGAACGTCGCCAGATCGGCGGTCCGGTGGCTGGCGGTCGGGAGTCCGGCCTCGGTCCAGGTCTCGATGCCGTAGACGACGCCGCGGATGGCGTCCATCCCGATCCGGGTCAGCTGGCGGACGATCTCGGCGGTGTCCTGGCCGCGGTCGGCGAGCAGGACCATTTCGGCGTCATGGGGGAGGACCCATCCGGCCCATACGCCCGTGTCGTCACGGTGCTCGAGACCGATCGAACCGGGGATGTGGGCGTCGGCGAACGGTTGCTTGCCCCGGATGTCGACCACGACGATGTGGGAGTCGCGCAGGTCGGCGAGACCGAGCTCGGGGAGCTCGAGGTCCCGTGCGGGATCGGGTCCGTAGAGGTTGGCCGGGCCCATGTGCTGGTAGTAGGTCGGCCAGGGGCCGAGCCCACTGGTGATCAGCTCGACGAAGTGGTCTTCGTCGATGGCGTGGTAGAGCGGGTTCTCGAGCTTCTCGAGGTCGATGGTCGAAGTGGTGCGGTTGGCGCCACTCGCCGTGCAGAACGAGCCCTCGCCGTGCGTCGGGTAGACGGGGGTGGATCCGGGGAGCTCGCCCAGTCGGGTGATCGATCGGTACTGCAGGCGGGCGAGCGTGTCGGCGCGCTCGGGGCCGAGCAGGTCGGGGCGGCCTGCCGAGCCGACGAGTAGGGAGCCACCGGTGAACACGCCGACTTCCTCGCCATCGACGGTGACGACGTATGAGGTGTGCTCAGGGGTGTGGCCGGGCGTGTGGATGGGTCGGACGGCGAGGCGCGCGTCGCCGATCGACTCCAGGTGGAAGGCCGGGGTGTGCCGGAATGCCGGAGCGGCGGAGGCCGGGAGCACGAGCTCGGCACCGGTCTGGTTGGCGAGGTCGCGACCACCGGACACGTAGTCGTTGTGGAGGTGGGTCTCGAGCACGAAGCGCAGCTCGAGACCCTTGTCGGCCAGTGGTTCGAGGAAGCGGTCGACGTCACGCTGGGGATCGACGACCACTGCGAGCCCGTCGTGGGCGAGGAGGTAGGTGGAGTCGCCGAGTCCGGGCGTGCGGATCTGATGAACGGTTGTCACGGAGCTGAGTCTATACCCCGGGGGGTATACGGTCAACCAAACCGGTCCTTGGCTTTGGGAGAATGGACCTTCGCGACGGAAGGCGACGAAGTGGGACCGGAGACGATCAACCGCATACGCAGGGCGGTCACCCTCGATGCGAGCCTCTACCAGGAAGCCGACCAGGACGAGGGCCTCATGGGCGAGGCGATCCTCGTGGCGGCGTTGTCCGGCGCGGTGAGCGGCCTCCTCGCGTGGCTCCTGTCCGACAGTGGCTTCTTCGCCTTCGTCAGCTTCGCCCTCGGCGCCATCGTCGGCCTCTTCATCGCTGCCGGGATCCTCCTCTTGGTCGGGAAGCTCTTCGGTGGCCAGGCCGAGTACACCGGGCTCGTGCGAGCGATGGCCTACGCGATGGCACCGAACGCCCTGTCGGGAATCCCCTTCATCGGGCTGCTCGCCTCGCTGTGGGCGTTCGTCTGCGCAGTCGTCGCCGTCCGTGAGAGCCACGCGGTCTCGACCGGCGCTGCCGCCGCCATCGTCCTGATCCCGGCGGCCATCCTCATCGTCATCGGGATCTTCCTGGCGATCCTGGTCGGCGTCGCCGTGTTCTCCTCCTTCACCTGATGGACATCGAGTACACGCAGTGGCTGGCCCTCGCGGCCGGTGTCGCCTCCCTCCTCTTCGGGTTCCGGCTGCTCTGGATGGCCGTGGCGCTTGCCGGATTCGGCGGGGCCCTCCAGCTCATGCCACTGCTCGACTTCACTGCCGAGTGGACCGACACGACCCGTTGGGTCGTGGCTGCCGTCGTGGGTGCCGCCTTGGCCCTCATCACGCGGACCCTCACGAAGACCGGCATGCGGGTCATCGGCTTCATCCTGGCCGCGACCTTCATCACGCCGATGCTGGAGGGCTTGGAGATCGCCTCGAACCTGGGGGAGTGGGGTGGCCTGACCCTCTCGGTCGTCGCCGGCGTGGCCGGCGCGATCATCGCCGGTATCGCCTTCAAGGGCGCCGTGATCGGGCTGACCGCCGGGTGGGGCGCCACCGTCGTGATGTCCGAGGGCCTCGCCCGCTGGACCGAGGACTTCGAACCGCTCTGGTACCTCGGGGGTCTTGCGGTACTGATCCTCGGCGGGGTCGTCTACCAGTACCGCTCGACCTAGTCGCCTACGCTTCCGCTCGATGTACGACGAGATCCTCGCCCTCCGCGCCATCCGGCAGTTCAGCGACGAGCCC
>JAHEFX010000072.1 GCA_024639975.1 bacterium | reverse complement strand
CGGATCGGTATTCCGCACTGCCCCGAATGCGGCTCGGTGGTCGCCCGCCAGACACCCCAGGAGATCGCCGACCAGATCCTCGACCTGCCCGAGGACACGCGCTTTCAGGTGCTCGCCCCGGTCGTGGAGGGCCGCAAGGGCGAGTACGAGCAGTTCCTCGCCGACCTGAACAAGGACGGGTTCAGCCGTGCCCGTATAGACGGCGAGGTCCGCGACCTCACCGAACCCATCAAGCTCGACCGCTACTACACCCACACGATCGAGGTGGTCGTCGACCGCCTCGTGCGTCGGGATGGGATGCAGCAACGCCTCGCCGAATCGCTCGAGACGGCGCTGCGCCTCGCCGAGGGCGTGGTCCATGTCGATGTCGTCGACGGCCAGGACCTCCGGTACTCCCAGGCGTTCGCCTGCCCCAACGGCCACTCGTCGTTCGAAGAGCTCCAACCTCGCAACTTCTCGTTCAACAGCCCCTACGGCGCCTGTCCGGCCTGTTCGGGCATCGGCACCCGCTACCGGGTCGACCCGGAGCTCATCGTCCCCGATCCGGACAAGAGCCTCGGTGAGGGAGCGATCGTGCCGTGGGCCGGTCACCGCGGGAAGTACTTCCAGCGCCTCCTCGAAGGCGTCGGCGACCACATCGGCTACGACATGGACACGCCGTGGAGTGAGCTGACGGACGACCAGCGGCATGCGCTCATGTACGGGACCGGCGAGGACCCGATCACCGTCGTCTACACCAACCGGTTCGGACGGGTACGCCGCTACCAGACGGCCTTCGAAGGTGCCGTCCCGCACGTTCGTCGGCGTCACGAGGACACCGAGTCCGACGGGGCACGCGAGTACTACCAGGAGTTCATGCGGGAAGTCCCGTGTGATGAGTGCGGCGGCTCCCGCTTCGGTCCGATCCCGAGTGCCGTGACGGTCAACGACCTCACACTGCACCAGCTCGCCTCCCTGAGCCTCGAGGAGGCCTATGGGGCCCTCGGCACGCTCGAGCTGACGGATCGGGAACAGGTCATCGCCGATGCGGTCCTCAAGGAGATCCGTGAGCGGCTCCGCTTCCTGCTCGACGTCGGCCTCAACTACCTCACACTCGCCCGCGGTGCCTCGTCCCTCTCGGGCGGCGAAGCCCAGCGCATCCGATTGGCCACCCAGATCGGCTCGGGCCTCGTGGGCGTCCTCTACATCCTCGACGAGCCGTCGATCGGCCTCCACCAGCGGGACAACCAGCGCCTCATCGAGACGCTGCTTCGCCTGCGAGACCTGGGCAACACGCTGATCGTGGTCGAGCACGACGAGGAGACGATCCGCGTCGCCGACCACGTCGTCGACATCGGTCCCGGTGCCGGCGAGCACGGTGGCGAGATCGTCGCCGAGGGTCCGCCGCAGGCGATTCTCGACTCGGCCGGGTCCATGACCGGCGACTACCTCTCAGGACGCCGCTCCATCGCCGTCCCGGACGAGCGGCGCAACGGTGATCGCCCGTCCATCCGGGTGGTCGGGGCCCGGGAGAACAACCTCAAGGACCTCACCGTCGAGTTCCCGCTCGGGCGGTTCATCGCGGTGACCGGCGTCTCCGGTTCGGGCAAGTCCTCGCTGGTCGAGCAGATCCTGAGCCGCGGCCTCCACGCCAAGGTCGCCCGGGCCCGGGTGGTGCCGGGTCGTCACAAGACGATCGAGAACATCGACGAGATCGACAAGGTCATCAACATCGACCAGTCGCCGATCGGCCGGACCCCCCGGTCGAACCCGGCGACCTACACGAGCGTGTTCGACAAGATCCGCGCCCTCTACGCGTCCACGCCGGAGGCGAAGGCACGCGGCTACAAACCGGGCCGGTTCTCGTTCAACGTCTCCGGCGGACGCTGCGAGGCGTGCAAGGGCGATGGCACGATCAAGATCGAGATGCACTTCCTCCCCGACGTCTACGTCCCGTGCGAGGTCTGCAAGGGGCTTCGCTACAACCGTGAGACGCTCGAGATCCTCTGGAAGGGCAAGTCGATCGCCGACGTCCTCGACATGAGCGTCGAGGACGCACTCGACTTCTTCGAGCACCAGACGTCGATCCACCGGGTGGTCAAGACACTCTTCGACGTCGGTCTCGGCTATGTGCGACTGGGCCAGCCCGCCCCGACCCTGTCGGGCGGCGAGGCCCAGCGGATCAAGCTCGCCCACCAGCTGGGACGCCGTTCGACCGGCCGGACCTTCTACATCCTCGACGAGCCCACGACCGGCCTCCACTTCGAGGACATCCGAAAGCTCCTCGGCGTCCTCCACCGCCTGGTCGATTCCGGCAACACCGTGGTCGTCATCGAGCACAACCTGGACGTCATCAAGTCCGTCGACTGGGTGATCGACCTCGGTCCAGAGGGCGGTGACGGCGGCGGTGAGATCATCGCCGAGGGCACCCCCGAGGAGGTCGCCGACGTCGAAGCGAGCCACACCGGGCAGTTCCTCCGGCGGGTGCTCGAGCGGGTTCCCGAGCCGGCGTGACCGCCTGGGACGACGTCGCCGACTGGTGGGTCGCTGAGCTCGCCGACGACCCGGCCTACGTCGAGGAGGTCCAGCCGCTCCTCCTCGACCTGCTCGACCCCCGACCGGGACAACGGCTCCTGGACGTGGGCTGCGGTGAGGGCGGCGTCCTGAGGGCCGTTGCCGAGCTGGGCGCCGACGTCGTCGGCCTCGACGGCGCCGAACAGCTGGCTGCCAGGTCCGGGCGGGCTTTCGTGGCACTCCTCCCAGACCTCGACCCGGTCGCCGACGCCACCTTCGACGGCGCCTACATGGTCCTCGTCCTGGAACACCTCGACGACGCGTCCCGGGCCTTCGAGGAAATCCATCGGGTCGTTCGCCCGGGGGGCCACTTCGTGCTGGTCGTGAACCATCCGATCTTCACGGCACCGGACGCCACCCCGATCACCGACCCGACCGACGGGGAGACCTTCTACCGGCCCGGCCGGTACTTCACGGGTGGCTACACCGACTACGTGGCGGGCGACAAGACAGTCCGCTTCCACCACCGAACCGTCTCGAGCATCCTCAATACGGCTGCCGAGCTGGGTTGGGTGCTCGAGCGAGTCGAGGAACGGGGCGTCGGCCGGGGCCAGATCGAGCGGGACCCGACCCTTGCCTCCCAGGAGCACATCCCGCGGCTGCTCGCCGTGCGCTGGACGAGGGTCTGATGCGGAGGCCGCAGCCCTCGGAGGTCCCCGACTCGCCCGGGTCGTACCAATTCCGGGACCGACACGGCGAGATCATCTACGTCGGGAAGGCCAAGTCGCTCCGCAAGCGGGTCTCCTCCTACTTCACGAAGTCGCACGGGCAGACCATGAAGACCCGGGAGATGGTCGAGTCGGCCGACTCGGTCGAGTGGATCGTCACCGAGACGGAGGTCGAGGCCTTCCTGCTCGAATACGCCCTCATCCAGAAGCACCAACCGCGCTTCAACATCCGGCTTCGTGACGACAAGTCCTACCCCTTCCTCGCCCTCACTCGCTCAGAGGAGTGGCCGGCGGCACGGGTCGTGCGGGGCAAGCGACGCAAGGGCACCCAGTTCTTCGGCCCGTTCGCCCACGCCTACGCCATCCGCAACACGCTCGACCTGCTGCTGAAGACGTACCCGGTCCGAACCTGCTCGAACGGGAAGTTCAAGGAGCACCAATCCCGTGGTCGCCCCTGCCTGCTGTACGACATCGAGAAGTGCGCCGGCCCGTGTATCGGAGCGATCGAAACCGACGACTACGAGGACCTCCTCGACGGTCTCGCCGCCTTCATGTCCGGTGACGGGGGAGGGGCTGTCGCCGACCTCACCGAGCGCATGGAAGCGGCTTCGGAGGATCTCCAGTTCGAGCGGGCCGCCCGCTACCGAGACCGCATACGCGATGTCGAGAAGGCGTTGGCCCGCCAGGAGATGGTCTCGGACCGCAAGGAGGACTTCGACCTCGTCGCCGTGCACGACGACGAGTTGGAGGCCTCGGTCCAGGTGCTGCTCGTTCGCAAGGGCCGGGTCACCGGCCGGTACGGCACCGTCGTGGAGAAGGTGGAGGAGGTCGACGCTGCCGAGCTCACCCAGCGGGTGGTGGTGGCTCGCTACCAGCACGAGGACCCGCCCAAGGAGGTTCTCGTCGAGCACCTACCGCCCGACGCCGACGTCGTCGCCGGCTGGCTCTCGGAGCTGCGGGGGAGCGCGGTTGCGGTCCGGGTGCCCCAGCGGGGCGCCAAGCGGCGCCTCATGGAGACGACGCATGCCAACGCCAGCGAGGCGTTCGCCCGGCACAAGCTCAGGCACACGTCCGACCCTGGCCAGCGGGCGAAGGCGATCCAGAGCCTGCAGGACGCCCTCGACCTGCCCGAGGCCCCGCTCCGGATCGAGTGCTACGACATCTCGACGCTGCAGGGACGCAACACGGTCGGGTCGATGGTGGTGCTCGAGGACGGTCTCCCCAAGCGGAACCAGTACCGCCGCTTCCGTATCAAGTCCTTCGATGGACAGGACGACTTCGCGGCGATGGAGGAGGTCCTCCGGCGACGCTTCACCGCGTACCTGAAGGAGCGGGAGCTCCCGGTGGAGGAGCGGGGCAGGTTCGCCTACCCGCCGGCCCTCGTGCTCATCGATGGCGGTGCCGGTCAGCTGGGTCGGGCCGTGAAGGTGCTCGACGAGCTCGAGCTCGACATCCCGGTGGCCGGCCTCGCCAAGCGGATGGAGGAGATCTACCTCCCCGGGGCCGAGGAGCCGCTCCGGATCCCGCATGGTGAGCCCGCCCTCCACCTCCTCCAGCGGGTCCGGGACGAAGCCCACCGCTTCGCCATCACCTACCACCGGACACTGCGTGGGAAGAAGATGGTCGATTCGGTCCTCGACGAGGTCCCGGGCATAGGACCGAAGCGCAAGAAGGACCTCATCCGCCGGTTCGGCTCCCTGAAGCGGATCCGGGCCGCGACGGAGGAGGATCTCGCCGAAGTCGTCCCCGAGGGCGTGGCTTCCGCGTTGTACGCTGCGCTCCACGAGCCCGCCTGACCAGGACGCACCGATGACCGCCATGCCCAAGGGACCGAAGGTCCTCATCGTCACCGGCATGTCCGGGGCTGGACGATCGACCGTCGGCAAGGTGCTCCAGGACCTCGGCTACGTGCTCATCGACGGCCTCCCCCTGGCACTGATCGACGACGCCGCCCACATCCATGACGTCGAGGAGGGCGAGACCCACCTCGCGGTGACCATCGATGGCCGCACCGGTATCGCAACCGACGACCTCACCGAGGCCCTCCACCTGCTCCGCTCCCACGGCACCCATCCCACCGTGCTGTTCCTCGACGCCCGCGACGAGGTCATCGCCAAGCGCTACGACGAGGTCCGACGACCCCATCCGCACTCGGGGACGACGGTGATCGAGTCGGTCATGGCAGAGCGCGAGGACCTCACTCCGCTCCGGGAGATGGCGGACATCGTCATCGATACCTCCGGCTACAACGTCCACGACCTCCGTCGCCGCATCGAGCAGGAGTTCAGCGAGCACTCCGCCCAGCGGATGCGGGTCAGCATCCGTTCGTTCGGCTTCAAACACGGCCACCCCCAAGATGTGGACATCATGCTCGACGTCCGGTTCCTGCCGAACCCGCACTGGGTGGAGGAGCTCCGCCCCCAGACCGGTCTCGATGCACCGGTCCGGGACTACGTGATGGGTATGGCCGACTCCCAGGAATTCCTCGCCAAGGTGGAGGACCTGCTCGGATTCCTGCTGCCCCGGTACGAATCCGAGGGGCGTGCCTACCTGAGCATCGGGGTCGGCTGCACCGGTGGCCGCCATCGATCCGTCGCCCTCGCCGAGGAGATCGGTGACTGGGCGATCGGGCAGGGCGTCTCCGCAAGCGTCCACCACCGCGACCTGACGAAGTGAGCACCCCGCAGGCCCAACTGGCCCCGAGCCTGCTCGGGTTGGAGGAGGACGGACCTTCCGTGGTCTGCATCGGCGGGGGCTTCGGCCTGGCCCAACTCCTCTCCGCCGTCCAGATCTACGCCGGGGAGATCACCGCCGTCGTGTCCGTCGCCGACGACGGCGGTTCGTCGGGCCGGCTCATCGACGGCCTCGACATCCCACCACCGGGCGATATCCGCAAGGCCCTCCTGGCCCTCGCCGATCCGTCACTGCTCGCCGAGCTCTTCTCCTACCGATTCGAGGCAACCGACGTCTCCGGTCACTCGCTCGGCAATCTGCTGATCGCAGCGATCGCCGACCTCACCGGCGATTTCACCCACGCCATCGATGTCGCCAACGATCTCCTCGGCGGCCACGGCCGGGTGCTGCCCGCCGCCGCCGAACGGCGGGTGCTCGATGCGACGATCGACGGCCGCCATGTCCAAGGACAGGACGCCATCCAGCACGCCCCGGGAACGGTCGAGGAGCTCCGCCTCCTGCCTTCGGGCGGTGAACCCCACCGTGAGGTGGTCGACGCCATCCTTCGGGCCGACCAGGTGGTCCTCGCGCCGGGCAGCCTCTACACGTCACTTCTGGCGGCACTCCTTGCCCCCGGCGTCGCCGAGGCCGTCAACGGGACCTCGGCACCGGTCGTCTGGGTGTCGAATCTCTGCACCCAGCTCGAGGAGACCCGGGGCATGACCGGGGTCGATCACCTCGCCGCGATGGAGGCGATCGGGGGGATCCGGGTGGGCGGTACGATCATCTCGGATCGGGGAGACTTCCCCGTGCCCGAGGACATCGACCGTCTGACGGTCGACATGGTGGAGGCGCTCGAGTACGGATGGGCGCTGTGTGAGGCCGAGGTGGCCGACCCCGCCATGTCGTGGCCGGCACACGACCCGATCAAACTCGGCCGGGTTCTCGCCGACTTCGCCCGACACTGAGAACACCTGGAGCCCGATGCCCATCCGCACCCTCGACGACGTCGACCCCCGCGGCAAGCGAGTCCTCGTCCGATCCGATCTCAACGTGCCGCTCGTCGATGGCAAGGTGGGCGACGACTTTCGCATCCGATCTGCCATCCCGACGATCAGGGCCCTCCGTGAGGGTGGCGCCAGGGTCGCCGTTTGCTCCCACCTCGGTCGCCCGAAAGGACGCGACGAGTCGCTCTCCCTCGCCCCGGTCGCCAAGAAGATGAGTGAGATCGCCGGCTTCCCGGTCACCCACGTGGGGGACCTGGCCGGTCCCGTCGCTGCCTCCGCGATCGCCGACGCCGCCGAAGGCGACGTGCTCTTGTTGGAGAACACTCGTTTCGAGGCAGGGGAGACGAAGAACGACCCGGTGCTCGCCACGAGGCTGGGCTCGATGGTCGACCTATTCGTACTCGACGCGTTCGGGACCGCCCACCGGGCCCATGCGTCGACGGTGGGTGTCACCGAGCACGTGGCCGACGCCGTTGCCGGCCCGCTGCTGGTCGCCGAGGTCGATGCCCTCGGAACGTTGCTGGGTGACCCGCCTCGCCCGTTCCGTGTGATCCTCGGCGGCGCCAAGGTCTCGGACAAGCTCGCGGTGATCGAGTCGCTGCTGCCCATCGTCGACGGGATGCTCATCGGTGGTGGCATGTGCTTCACCGCTCTCGCGGCCAGGGGCTATGGCGTCGGCAACTCCCTGCTCGAAGCGGACATGGTCGAGACCATCAAGGTCCTCCTGGACGGCGAGCACGGCCACAAGATCCTGCTGCCGACCGACGTCGTGGTCGCGGATCGGTTCGCCGCGGACGCCGAACACCGGGTGGTGTCGGTGACGGAGATCCCCGACGGTTGGATGGGCCTCGATATCGGCCCAGCCTCCGTGGAGGCCTTCACGAAGTCGATCCACGGCCCCGGGTCGGTGTTCTGGAACGGCCCAATGGGCGTGTTCGAGATGGAAGCGTTCCGGAAGGGCACCGAGGCAGTCGCCGAAGCGGTCGCCGACTCGGAGTCGTTCACGGTGGTCGGCGGCGGTGACTCCGTCGCCGCGATCCGGCTGCTCGGTTTGGAAGATGGACCCGACCATGTCTCGACGGGCGGCGGTGCCGGCCTCGAGTTCCTGGAGGGCAAGGAGCTGCCCGGCGTGGCGGCACTGGAAGGAGACGCCTGATGGACCTCATCATGGGGAACTGGAAGATGCACACGAATCACCTGGACGCGATCCAGATGATCCAGAAGCTCTTCTACCGCCTGGACCGCAAGGACTACGAACGGGTGGAGGTCGTCGTGGCCCCTCCGTTCACGTCTCTGCGCTCGGCCCAGACCGTGATCGAGACGGACCGGATGCCGTTCGGCCTCGGCGCCCAAAACGTTCACTTCGAGGAAAAGGGCGCCTTCACCGGGGAGATCAGTCCGGCGATGCTCGCCAAGCTCTCGGTGTCGTACGTCATCGTCGGCCACTCGGAGCGGCGGGCCATGTTCGGCGAGACCGACGACGTCGTGAACAAGAAGGCCAAGGCAGTACTCAACGCCGGCATGCGTCCGGTCGTCTGCATCGGTGAGGTGTTGGAGCAGCGCGAAGCCGGCCAGGCCCTCGACGTGGTCGTCGGGCAGTTGAGGGGCAGCCTGTCTGGGATCTCGGCCGAGGAGGCCGAAGAGGTCGTGGTCGCCTACGAGCCTGTCTGGGCGATCGGCACCGGCCTGTCGGCATCCACCGATGACGCGGCCGAGGTCACCGACGCGATTCGCGCCGCCCTGCTGGAGATGTGGGGCCCCGAGGGGGAGAAGACCCGGATCCTCTACGGCGGTTCGGTGAACCAGGGCAACATCGCCGGGTTCATGGCCAAGAGGACGATCGACGGCGCCCTCGTCGGGGGTGCCAGTCTCGATCCCGACTCGTTCGCCGGTGTCGTCCGGTACTGGATCTAGGAGGACCAGATGTCGCACACCCTCGTCCTGCTCCGTCACGGGCAGAGCACCTGGAACCTGGAGAACCTGTTCACCGGGTGGACCGATGTGCCCCTCACCGACCAGGGCCGAGCCGAGGCCGCCGAGGCCGGTCGTCTCATGGCCGCTGAGGGCCTCGCATTCGATGTGGTCCACACGTCGCTCCAGAAGCGGGCCATCCATACGGCGAACCTGGCGCTGGACGGGATGGATTTGGACTGGCTGCCGGTGAAGCGCCATTGGCGGCTCAACGAGCGTCACTACGGGGCGCTGCAGGGACTCGACAAGAAGCAGACCGCCGACCAGCACGGCGCCGACCAGGTGTTCATCTGGAGGCGGTCGTATGACACCCCGCCGCCGGCCCTGGAGCCGAGCGATGAGCGCCACCCGGTCCACGACAACCGCTACTCCCACCTCGCCCCGGACATCCTCCCGGCCACGGAGTGCTTGAAGGACGTCGTGGAGCGGATGCTCCCGTACTGGTTCGACTCGATCGTGCCGGACCTGAAGGACGGCAAGAAGGTGCTGGTCGCCGCCCACGGCAACAGTCTCCGCGCCCTGGTGAAGCACCTCGAGGACATCTCCGACGAGGAGATTCCCAGCCTCAACATCCCGACCGGCGTGCCCCGCCTCTACGAGCTGGACGACGACATGAACGTCGTGTCCGCCCGCTACCTGGGGGACGCCGAGGCCGTCGCGGCGGCGGCTGAGGCAGTCGCCAAACAGGCCGGTTGAGCCGACGGCGGGAACCATTGCCCGAATAGCGTCCGACTCCACCAGGAGGTGGAGATGGCGAGACCAGTGGTCCATGTGGAAGTTCGGGGTCTGGATGCACCGGGGCTCCAGGCGTTCTACCGAGACGTCTTCGGTTGGGAGCCGGAGGAGTCGTTGTCGATCGGCGACTATGGCGTCGCCGAGCTGGGCAGCGGCCGGTTGACGGTCGGGATCGGTCCAGTTCCTGAATGGTCGGCTCGCTCGACGAAGTTCCACATCCAGGTGGATGACATCGATGCGACCCTGCGACTAATCGAGGCGGCCGGAGGTCAGGCCGTCATGCCGCGCACGGTCGGCCCCGAGTTCGGCGCCAAACACATCCTGATCTTCACGTCATTCCTCGACCCCGCTGGGAACGAGGTCGGTCTGGTGGAGACGCCGACGGGCTAGGGCGCCGGACCGGCCTGGACTCCGATGAACCGATCGTGAAGATCGGTGGGTAGGGCCCCGGTTCCGATGGTGAGTTCTCGCCCGTCCGGGCGGAACCACTGGAGCCGTCCGCCGGGGCTGCCTTCTATCTTCCAACCTCGGTGGATGACCCGGTGGTGGTAGCCACAGAGGCGAACGAGGTTGTCCAGATCGGTCGGGCCTTCGTCTCGGACCCACTCCCTGATGTGGTGAGCATGTGTCCACCTGGTTCGGGCGCAGCCGGGGAATCTGCAAGACGCATCTCGGCTGTGGAGGGCTCGCCGAATCCCGTGGGGGACCACTCGGCTCCGGCGTCCGATACCGACAGTGCCCGACTCAGCCTCGACCATGGCCTGCAGGGTCGAGTCGCAAAGGATGCGGTCGAGCGTTGCCGGTGGCAACCGACTGCCTGACTCGGACTCCGCCGAGAGGTCCTTGGCGTCGACATGGACGACCACGGTTGCTCGATCCGGGTCCGAGTCCTGTTGGAGGCTCAGCGAGGCGAGCTCGACGAGAGCGTCGGCGCCCCGTTGCTCGGCAGGCTGAAACATGCCGGTCTCGGGATCCGGTGGGACATCGTCACGGAGACGGTCGAGGGCGGCAGCGACGTATTGGCCTTCGTCGGCGGGAAGGCGACCGGAGAGGCGGAGAGCGGCGCCGTCGTGGATCCAGCCCCAAGAGAAGCGTCGGGACTCGGGGGGCAGAGGCTCGCGGGTCGCGGCGGCCATTCGACGCAATGCCGAGGGCGCGTGGGTCTGGGCGAGCTCGGCCAGTTCCACGTCCTCCCGTTGTTCGAGCTTCGAAGCGGCGGATGCCTGGTCGAGCGAGACCGCTCCGGACTTGACGACTTCTGTGAGGCGGGGAAGCAGCTCGAGTGCCTCAGCCGTCTCGACGACCGTCCTCGCGGTGCGTCGCTCGTAGCCACATCGGGTCTGCGTCCACTCGACGATGCCCTTGGCGCCGTCGGCCATCCAGGTCTCGCGTCGGTCGATCTCACGCAGGGCGCGGCCAAGATGGAACTGGGTCACCGAGATCAGGGCCGCCGCACGATCGACGAGGGCTTCGAGCTCTTCTTGGTTCAACTGTTGGAACATGGGGAACATCCGATCCCCGACAGCCATGCCACTGGCTTGTGGCTTCACGGTAGAGGGAGGGTGTGACACGATCGGAGGTGCTCCCTACCGGGGCCACGGTCGTATACTGGCGCCGCTTCCCACGAGGTCTCACATGGACGTTCTCACCACCATCGTCATCGTCATCCACGTCATCGTCTCGCTCGGCCTCGCCGGGCTGATCCTGCTGCACGCCGGTCGCGGCGGCGGCATGTCCGACATGTTCGGTGGTGGCATGGGTCCCCAGCAGTTCCAAGCCTCGACGACCGTGGAACGCAATCTGGATCGCATGACCGTGATCGTTGCCGGCCTTTTTGGCCTCACGACGATCACCCTCACGATCCTCCTCGGGTAGGCCTACCCAGGGCCCCGGCCATATAATCCCGGGCCACATCAAGTCACGTCGGAGTGGCGGAATTGGAAGACGCGCCAGACTAAGGATCTGGTGGGGGTTAAACCCCGTGGAGGTTCGAGTCCTCTCTCCGACACGAAGAAGCCCTAGAGCCGCAAGGCCCTGGGGC
>JAHEFX010000071.1 GCA_024639975.1 bacterium | reverse complement strand
GGGGCTCACCGACGAGGTGTCTGCCCGGATCTCGGCGGCCTGGCAGGGTGAGCCGCCCCGCTACCACGGGGACCTGCCCGACGGCCATGACGGGCTCGGCCTGTTGCTGCTCGGCGCCCGCGGATCGGACTTCGTCCCGACCGACGAGTACGAGGCGATCCGGGCCCGGACGCTCTCGACGGTGCGGGGGACGGTGCAGGCCGACATCCTCAAGGAGGACCAGGCCCAGAACACCTGCATCTTCTCCACGGAGTTCGCTCTCCGGTGCATGGGCGACGTCGCCGAGTGGTTCATCGATCACGACGTCGAGAACTTCTACAGCGTCTCGGTGAGCGGGTACCACATGGCCGAGGCCGGTGCCAACGCCATCAGCCACCTCGCCTTCACGTTGGCCAATGGCTTCACCTACGTGGAGTACTACCGCTCCCGGGGCATGGACATCGACGACTTCGCCCCCAACCTGTCCTTCTTCTTCTCGAACGGCATCGATCCCGAGTTCGCCGTCGTGGGACGGGTCGCCCGTCGCATCTGGGCCCGGGCGATGAAGCAGCGGTACGGGGCGTTGGAGCGCAGCCAGAAACTGAAGTACCACATCCAGACCTCGGGCCGCAGCCTGCATGCCCAGGAGATCGCCTTCAACGACATCCGTACGACGTTGCAGGCCCTGTATGCCGTGTACGACAACGCCAACAGCCTGCACACGAATGCCTACGACGAAGCGATCACCACGCCAACGGAGGAGTCCGTCCGTCGAGCACTCGCCATCCAGTTGATCATCAACCGGGAGCTCGGGCTGGCGAAGAACGAGAACCCGTTGCAGGGATCGTTCATCATCGAGGAGCTCACCGACCTCGTCGAGGAGGCGGTCCTCGCCGAGTTCGACCGACTGACCGAGCGCGGTGGCGTGCTCGGAGCCATGGAGCGCCAGTACCAGCGCACGAAGATCCAAGAGGAGTCGATGCGCTACGAGCACGCCAAGGAGTCGGGGGAGTACCCCATCGTCGGCGTCAACACCTTCATCGGTTCCGACGGGTCGCCATTCGTGGTCCCCGAAGAGGTCGTACGTTCCGACGACGAGGAGAAGCAACGCCAGGTCGACGGCGTCGCCGCCCTGCACCAGCACCACGAGTCGGACGCGCCTGGTGCCCTCCAACGCCTTGCGGACACCGCGCTCTCGGGTGGCAATGTGTTCGAGGCGCTCATGGACGCCGTGTCCGTGGCCTCGCTCGGCCAGGTCTCGGATGCCCTGTTCGAAGCCGGTGGCCGCTACCGCCGCAACATGTGACTGGCCGGGGCCCGACCCCGTTTGTCGGGTGATTCCTGCCCACTCAGCGGCCGTCCATCCACATGCCGGCACCGATGCTCGCGAAGGTGCCTCCGATGGCGATCAGGATCAGCCAAATCGGGAACGGCTTGGCCATCGTGAAGAAGATGACCCCCGCACCGATGACGGCGAGGATCCCGATCACCACCATCGTGAGGCCGGAGCGCCGCCGCTCGGTGAGATTCGACATGCCAATCACCCCCATGACGTAGCCACCCCCCATTGTCCTCCCGTTGGCAGGCGCGGGTCAATGGTCCGCAGGATCGACCGTGGCGACGCCCGGGAGCGACGGGGCCGGTCCTGAGCCCGGCGACGACTGGCGCATCGGACCCGCCGAACGCGAAACCAGCGGCCGATCAGGCCGCTGGAGGGTGCATGGCCCAGTAGGTCCCGCCCTCGGGCAGGAGCTCGGCCATCTCCATGTGCTCGATGGCGAAGCGCTCGGCGGTCTTGAGGCCCAGGTCGCTCGCCGGGTCGATGTGGCCGGCTCGTGCCAGCCCGTCGGTGAAGGCGTCGACGACGTCTTGCTCGGTCATGTGGGGGAGGTCGGCCACCGTGAAGGTGGTCGTCGATTCACCACTGCCAAGGCCGACCATGGTGTGGGCGCAATCGCAGTTCGGTTCGGCGCAGCGCTCGTAGGGCATGGAGACGAGTTCGCCATCCACGGTGTGGGAGAAGTCGGTCTCGGTCGGGTTGGTCGCGGTCGTCGCCACGAAGAGCTTCATGTCCCTCCCTCGGGTCGGTGATCGCGGCCCGGGTGACGTTCATGCAAGGTACGACGAGGGTGTGACGGATTGGTGGACGCGCCGCCCGGCACCAGTTCGGGCCGTCCGGGCAGGACGGTCGTCCGTAGCATGACCCGGTGCTGGTCTTCCTTTTCACCGACCTCGAGTCGAGTACGCGGCTGTGGGAGACCTATCCGGAGACGATGGGCGCCGACCTCGCCCGCCATGACCGCATCCTCGAGGCTGGTGTGGAGGCGCACGGCGGCTCGGTCGTGAAGACGACGGGCGACGGAATGCTCGCCACTTTCGGGGACGTGGATTCCTCGCTCGAGGCTTGCGTCGAGATCCAACGGTCGCTGGCGGCCGAGGCATGGGAGACGCCCGAGCCGCTCCGGGTTCGCATCGGGGTCCATGTCGGTGAGGCCGAAGCCCGCGCCGGCGACTTCTACGGCACCGCCGTCAACCGCGCCGCCCGGATCATGGATGCCGGCCACGGTGGCCAGGTCCTCGTGTCGTCCGCGGCGATCGGCGTCCTCGCCGAGCGCTCGTTCGATCTCGTCGACCTCGGTCCGCACCGACTCAAGGACCTGTCCGACCCCGAGCAGCTCCACCAGCTCGTCGCCCCGGGTCTCGAGCGCGACTTCCCACCCCTCGCCACGCTGGCGGGAACCCCGAACAACCTCCCGGTCCAGGTCTCGGAGTTCATCGGCCGGGTCGAGGCGTTGCGTGCTGCGACCGAGCTGCTCGAACGGCCGACCGTCCGACTCCTGACGCTGGTCGGCCCCGGTGGGACCGGCAAGACCCGCCTGGCATTGCAGTTGGCCGCCGAGTCGCTCGAGCGATACCCGGAGGGTGTCTTCT
Source organism: bacterium (assembly GCA_024639975.1). Taxonomy (GTDB): domain Bacteria; phylum Actinomycetota; class Acidimicrobiia; order Spongiisociales; family JAENVV01; genus JAHEFX01. The sequence goes on along the minus strand of JAHEFX010000071.1, from coordinate 8,792 downwards.
TCGTCGACCTGTCCGATGAGCGGGAGCCCGATGGCGGTTTCGAGGCGATCGTGCGCGAGCTCGGGCTCACCGGCGCCCGAGAAGGGACCCCGCTGCAAGTCCTCAGGGCGAAGCTGCGGGAGGGGCATCGTCTCCTCGTCCTGGACAACCTCGAGCAGGTCACTGGCATCGGCGCCGGCGTTGCCGAGCTGCTCGCAACCTGTCCGGGCCTCGAGGTGGTCGGGACGAGCCGCGAGATGCTGGCACTGCGCGGCGAGCAGGCCTTCCCGGTTCCGACCCTGGGCGTGCCGGAGGTGGGCGACGAAGCCGACACCGTTGCCGGCTGCGAAGCCATTCGCCTGTTCGTGGAGCGTGCCCGGGCCGTCCGCCCGGACTTCGCCCTGGATGGGACGAACACCGACGCCGTCGCCGAGATCACCCGGACCCTCGACGGGCTCCCGTTGGCGATCGAGCTCGCAGCTGCGCGCCTCCAACTGTTCGGGGCGGGGGAGTTGGCGGACCGGATCCGGGAGCGGATCGACGTGCTCGGACGGGGGAACCGCGATGTCCCCGCCCGCCAGCAGACGCTCCACGGCGCCGTCGAGTGGAGCTATGAGCTGCTGGACGACCAGGAGTGTCGGCTGTTCGAGGCGCTCTCGGTCTTCCCCTCGGCCCGACTGGACGAGATCGAGGCGGTCGTGGGTCGTGTCCACCCCGGCGTGGACGTGCTCGGCAGCCTCGGGTCCCTCGTCGCCAAGAGCCTCGTGCGGCGCGTCGACGACGGTGGCTCCCGGTTCTCCATGATCCGGGTCATCCGCGAGTACGCCGCCGGCCGCCTCGCAGCCGATCCTGAGACGCGGGCTGCCGTGTCCGAGGCCCACGCCCGCGTCTACGCCGACCTCGCCGTCGAGGCGGCACCCCGACTGGGGTCGGCGGGGGCGGGGGAGGTCCCGCCGGAGGTGTTGGCCGAAATCGGCAATGTGCAGCTTGCGTGGCGGCACCTCGTGGCCGTCGGCGACGGCCCGGCGCTTGGCCGGCTCTTCCCGGTGCTCTGGGCCGTCTCGGAGTCGCAGGGCTGGTACCACGCGGCCATCGAGCTGAACGCCGATGTGCTCGGCGTCATCGAGCAGGGCGCCGGTGCCGACGATCTCGACGAGGTGGGTACTCGGGTCCGACTGGCGCGATCGCTCATGGCGATCGGTGGCTACTCACCGGAGGTCCAAGAGCACTTCGAGCGGGCCCTGGAGCTGGTGGCCGCCGATGACCTCCGGGGACGCGGTCCCGTGCTTCGAGCGCTCGCGACCTACAACATGAACATCGGGGCGATGGACGAAGCCGGAAGGCTCGGGCGCGAGCTCATTGCGCTGGGGACCGAGCAGGGCGACGCCGCCGCCGTGGCCGAGGGCCACGTGGTCCTCGGGGCGACGACTGTCGACCTGGCGACGGCCATAGACCACCTGTCGCAGGCCATAGAGGTCCTGGACGCGGGTGGGGGGCGGTCGCGGTTCCGGCAGGGAGCACTGCCGGGGATCATCGCCCGCATGGCTTCGGCCATCCTCCTTACTCGGGCGGGGCGGACCGACGATGCCATCCGCCACGCACAGGACGGGCTGGCGATGGCGCGGGCTCTCGACCACCCGTTCAGCCTCGCCTACGCCCTCCACCACGCTTCCTACTTCTGGCTGTGGCTGGCCCGCTTCGAGGAGGCTGCGGCCTTCGCCGACGAGTTGATGACGCTCGCCGGGGCCCACGACTACCCGGTGTGGGCCTCGCTCGGCTCCATCATGGAGGGGGTGGCCCGCACCGGGCTCGGTGGCGGGTCCGAGGCGGTCGCCCGATCCATCGCCGGCTTGGAGCGGTACGAGGGCCTTGCCACGCCGCCGATCTTCTGGATGCCGCTGCAGGCCGTCCGGGCCCTCGGATTGCTCCTGGCGGACGATCCTGGCGGGGCCAGAGAGATCCTCGGGCAGGTGGTCGGGTTCCCGGGCGCGGACATCGTCTACCCGGAGTTCCGGATGCTCCTCGGCGACACCCGGCTGGCATCGGGGGACGCCGATTCGGCAGCTGACGACTACCGCTTGGCGCTCGAATCGGCGCGAACCGTGGGGGCGACGATGATCGAGATGGCCGCCCTCCGCCGACTGGTCGAGCTGGACGAGGCCGAGAGGGGGGACCTGGTTGCCGTCTACCAGGCGGTCGCCGACGGTGGGGAGACCGCCGAGCTGGCGGCGACGAGGGTGGTGCTCGGCATCGAGTGAAAGCGGATCCATTGCATCGCCCCGAGAACAACACGGAGCACCAGAACCGAGCAACCACGACGAAGGAGACCTGATGAACAAGTACCTGCTGCTCGCCCATGGGGAGATGGACACGAGCCCGAACGCGAGGGAGGCCCACCAGCGGTGGTGGATGTCGATCCAGGGCCACGTGGTGGATTCCGGGAACCCCCTGCGCGAGCCGACCGACGTCGCCCGGAAGGGCGAAGTGGGATCGATCGATGACCCGGCCCTCGGCTACTCGATCGTCGAGGCCGAGTCGATGGAGGCCGCCATCGGCCTCCTCGAACTGTGCCCGATCGACATGTGGGTCTACGAAGCCGTCCCGATGCCCTGACCGTCCGGGACTCCACCCGGGTCCGTATCCGAGGCATGGCACCCCGAATCCCTGCGCTGGCGCGATACGTCCGGTTCTCGAACCCGGTGGAGTCGACCCCCGGCGGTCGATTCCCCCACGTCTCGGGGTTCGACCTCGAGGGCCGGCGACTGCAGATTCCCGACGACCTGAGCGGCCCGACCGTCGTGGCGATCGCCTATCGCCAGCACCAGCAGGCAGACATCGACACCTGGATGTCGTTGCTCGTGCAGCTCGAGGACGAGGGGGTGGACGTGTTCGAGCTCCCCACCATCCGTCCGCTCGGCGTCGTCGGCCAGACGTGGCTCGACACCGCCATGCGGATGGGCATCCCCGACCCGGGTGCCCGCCGCCGGACCGTCACCCTCTACCTCGACGTGGCCACCTTCAACGAGGCCCTCGGGATCCCGGGGACCGAAGCCATCCAGACCCTCGTGCTGGACGCGGACGGGACCGTCCTCGCCCGCGTGCCGGGCCGCCGCTCCACCTCCGGGACCGCCGAGGTGCTGACGGCGCTCGAGGTCGCCGGGTGGACTCAGCCGAGTCGGGCGACGACGGCGAGCTCGGACGGGTAGTCCCGCGCCCAGCCCCTGGGCATGAAGGCGCGCACTTCCTCGGGGTCCCCGAGGGGCGCCTGCAGCTCGTGCAGGGCCTCGATCGTGAATCCGAGAGACGAGAGCCGCTGGAACCACCCGGCGATGGGCAGGTTGAAGTCGATGCCACCTGGCTCGATCTCGACCTGGGTCCAATCCTGCCGCCGGACCTCGAAGTAGGGGCGGACCAGCCGGCGCACCAGCTTCGAACCGTCGAGCGGGCTCGCCACCACCCGGAGGGGATGGGCCGTGAGGAAGACCAGACGGCCGCCGGGGCGCAGCAGCCGGGCCGCCTCCGGCAGCCAGGCTTCGGGGTCGCACCACAACACGGCCCCGTACTCGCTGATGGCCAGGTCGAACGAGTCGTCGGCGAGGGGGACCTGCTCGGCGGACCCATGGATGAGCGTCAAGTCCACGTCGTGTTCGGCGGCCAGGCGCGCCGCCGTCCGGAGTTGGCGCTCGGAGAGGTCGATGCCCGTCACCCTCGCGCCGCGGCGCGAAAGCCAGGCGGACACGTAGGCGGTGCCACAACCCAGCTCGATCGCGTCGACGCCCGTGAGGTCATCGGGCAGTAGACCGAGCTCGGTCTCGGGGATGCCCCACTCACCCCAGGTCTCGGGGCCGGCCCACTGGCGCTCCCCGCTCGTGACCCATTCGTCAGCCATCTCATCCCAGAGGCGCTGGTTCTCGACGGCGTGGTCCGGGAGCCGGCTCACGGCAGGTGGACGTGGGGATCGCGCGACAGCGACCGGTAGTGGAGGATGTCGGCCCGGTCGGTCTGCTCGGCCTTGCCGTCGAGGCGCAGGTACTCGAGGTGCGAGAGCGTCTCGCGCAGGGCCAGTCGCTTGTTGAACACGTCGAGGTTGGGTCGGAAGATCTCCCCGGTCACGTCCCAGGCCGTGGTCGGCTCGAGGATCTCGGCGAGGGCATCGCCCAGCCGGCGCTCGTGGTGGAGGAGGATCTGCGCGGCCCGGGCCGCGCCTCGTTCGATGAGCGTCCCATGGGCCGGGAGCGTGGTGCCGAAGCCACCATCGCGGATGCGGATGAGCGAAGCGATGAAGTTTCCCAGGGGATCGGGGTCCCGTTCGGGCCCCTCCCAGCCGACGTAAGGCGTGATCCGGGGGAGGACGTGGTCGCCGGAGAAGAGGATCCCGGTCGCCGAGTCACGCAGGCAGATGTGGGCGATCTCGTGGCCGGGGGTGTAGAGCACCTCGAGGCGCCGCTCGTCGTCGACGCGGATCCGGTCGCCGTCGGCGACGGTCTCGTGGGGCGGTTCGAGGAGTCGCCACCAGTCGGGCGGGTCGACGGAGGCCAGGAACGGCTCCCAGAAGTCGCGCGGGGCCCCGTGCCGCCTGCATGCCTCGGCGAACGAAGGTCCCCACTCCTCCGGGTGGTTGTAGATCGGCAGGGCCCGGTCGATCCGCTCGTGCATGACGAAGCGGATGGCGGGATGCTCGTCGATGAGCCGGGGGGCCAGGCCGACGTGGTCGGGGTGGGCATGGCTCACGACGAGCGTGTGGACCGCGCCGAGGTCATGGCCCAGGGCGGTGAGACCGTGGGTCAGGGCGTCGTAGCCTTCCTCGCCGTCGACGCCGCAGTCGATGAGAACGACCCCGTCGTCCCCGGCCACGACGTAGGCGTTGACCCAGTCCAACCCCTTGAAGGGGATGGGGATTGGAATGACGCCGATGCCGTCACCGAGGTCCTCCGGTGAGGTGGTCAATTGTGGGTCGGCTCCCGAACCTCGAACGTGATGTCGAGGGTCACGTCGTAGGAGGCGACCACACCGGAGGAGTCGACCGTGCCACCGGTCTTGACCAACTCGAAGTTGGTGATGTCGGCGGTGGTGACCGCCGCTCGCCCGAGCACCGTGGAGATGGCGTGTTCGATCGAGCGGTCCGAACTGCCGCTGAGGCGGACAGTCTTCGTGATCGTCATGCGTTGCCACCAGCGAGCGAGTCGCGGATCTCGGTCAGGAGGTCGATCTCGGAAGGACCCGCCTCCTCGGCTTCTTCTTCGGCCTCCTGCCGGGAGCGGTAGGCGTTGTAGGGCTTCACGATGAACAGGAACACCCCGAAGCCGACCATCACGAACGCGACCAGCGAGGTGATGAAGGTGCCGATGAGGATGTCGGCGCCGTTGACCGTCCAGACGATGGCGTCGAAGTTCGGCTCGCCGAAGGGGATTGCCACGATCGGCATGATGATGTTGGCGACCAGCGAGTCGACGACCGCCTTGAAAGCGGCGCCCATCACGAAGCCGACCGCCAGGTCGATCATGTTCCCTCGAGCGATGAAGTCCCGGAACTCCTTGGCCATGCTGATTCCTCTCCTCGGTACGGTGCGTGCGACGCTACTCGCCGCGCTGGAGGGGCCTTGATGACGTGGATGATCGATGCCGACGGCGTTCGGATCCGGCGGGTTCGGGTCGGCGACCTGGAGAACAACGTCTACGTGGTGGCCTGCGCAGTGACAGGAGCGGCCGTGTTGGTCGACGCCTCGTTCGAAGCCGACCGGATCGTGGAGGCGTGCTCGGACGTTTCGGTCGAACAGGTGCTCGTGACGCACGGCCATTTCGATCACGTCGCTGCGGCCGCCGAGGTGCGGACCGCCCTCGACGTGCCCGTCCGACTACACCCCGCCGACCTGCGGGCCGACATCTGCGAGCTGCCGGTCGATGGGCACCTCGCCGACGGGGAGCTCGTCCGCGTCGGCGAACTGGGGGTCCGGGTGGTGCACACCCCCGGTCACACGCCGGGTTCGGTGTGTTTCCTGGTCGGGTCCCATGCCATCACCGGCGACACCCTGTTCCCGGGCGGGCCCGGGGCGACCCGATGGGACTACTCCTCGTTCGACCAAGTCATCGAGTCGATCCGGTCCCGGCTGTTCACGCTCGGCGACGGAACCGGCGTCTACCCGGGCCACGGCGACGCGATGACGACCATCGGCGACGAACGCCCCGATCTCCAGGAGTGGATCGACCGCGGCTGGTAGGTCAACCGGCCAGCAGGTCGATGATCTCGTCGCGGTCGAGCCCGGCCCCGGCCGCTTCGAACTCGACTCGCCGGGCCCCGCCCAGCGCTGCGTCGATGACCGCACGGCGCTCCTCGAGGTACCGGAGGAAGTACCCCATGGGTCCGGAGCCAACTGGCATCAACGCATCGAAGGCACCGAGTGCCGTGGCGGCGCGAGGCAGATCGCCCTCGGCCACGTCGGCGATGACGCGGGCGGCGAGCAGGTCGACGACGAAACCGGTGGCCTGCAGGAAGGTCCTGAACCCCGCGACTCTCCGCAAGGCAGCGGCGATGGCCTCGGCGTCCTCGCCGCCGGCGAGGACCCGGTGGGTCGCGACCATCACCGACACGTAGGCGGACAGGTGCTCGAGGCCGGACCGTTCGGCATAGTCCAGTGCCCGGGTGGCAGCCTCCAGGCCGGCTTCGGGCCGGCCCGCCCACAGCTCCATCTGGGCGAGTTGTCCCCAGGTGTCGGCCAACCGTTGGTTGGACCCGATGGCCTCCGAGACCTCGATGGCCTCCGTGTGCAGTCGTCGGGCCTCTTCGAAGGCACCCCGGTTGGTCGCGCCCTCGGCCAGGTTCCCGAGGGCGACGGTCACGCCGACCTGGTCGTCGATCTTCCTGGCGACGATGAGGGCTTCTTCGTTGAGCGCCTGGGTCGCCTCGAGGTCCCCTTCGATCTGGCGCAGGACGCTCAGGTTGATGATCGCCGCCGCGTACCCCATCCGCAGTTCGTGTGGTTCGGTTCCCGCGGCGTGGAGCGACTCGTAGAGCGCGATGGAGCGTTGGAGGGCGTCGGCTGGCTCGAGGTCGAACTCGGACGTGGTGAACTCGAGCAGTGACCCGTAGGCGAGGTATCCCTCGGCCAGGACGAGTTCGTCGGCGTCGGCGCCCGCCGAAGTCAAGGCTTGGTGTACCCAAGCGCCGCCTTCGGCCCAGCGACCCTTGAACCACCAGAACCGCCAGAAGCCGGTGGCGATGGAGAGGGCGAGCTCGCCCCGGTCATGCTCGATGGCCCAGGTCATCGCCAACCGGAGGTTGTCCAGTTCGGCGTCGATGCGGGACCACCACGCGGCCTCGTCCGGTCCGCGGATGTGTCGGCCGGCCTCCCGGGAGAGGCCTTCGAAGTGGAGGGCGTGGGCTAGGCGGACGATCTCGACCTCGGGGGTGTCCTCGAAGAGATCCCGGGCGAACTGGCGGATGGTCTCCAGCAGGCGGTAGCGGGTGGCCCCGTCGGTCTCGTCGGCGACCACGAGTGACTTGTCGACGAGGGAGGGGAGGAGTTCGATGATGTCGAACTCGTCGATCGGCTCTCCGGCGGCGACGACGCTGGCCGACTCGTATGTGAAGCCTCCCTGGAACGCTGAGAGTCGTCGGAGCAGGGTCTGTTCGGGGTGGTCGAGGAGCCGGTAGGACCATTCGATGGCGGCGGCCAGGGTCTGCTGGCGGGGGAGGGCGGTTCGGCTGCCGCCGGTGAGGAGGCGGAATCGCTGGTCGAGGAGCTCGGCGAGTTTGGTGGGCGGGAAGGTGCGGACGCGGGACGCAGCCAACTCCAGGGCGAGGGGCATGCCATCCAGGCGTCGGCAGATCTCCACGACGGCTTCGGCAGAGCCGGCATCCACGGTGAAGTCGGGTTTGGCGGCGATGGCTCGTTCGGTGAAGAGGCGGACGGCGTCGTAGTGGGCGATGGTCGACGGGTCGACGGCATCACCGGGTCGCGGCAGGGCCATCGATCGGAGTCCGTAGGCGACTTCGCCGGGGACGGAAAGCAGTTCACGGCTGGTGGCAACGACCTTCGTCTCAGGTGCCGAGGAGAGGACCTCGTCGACGAGGTCGGCCGCGGCGTCGATCAGGTGTTCGCAGTTGTCGACCACCAGCAAGGCAGAGAGGCCGGCGAGGTGGGCGACGACACTCTCCCGGACACTCCTGCCTTCGTCCTGGCCGATGCGCAACCCTTCGGCGAAGGCGGCATCGACCAGGTCGGGGTCGGAGATCGCGCCGAGCTCCACGAGCCAGATCCCGTCGGGGAAGTCGTCGGTCAGCTCGGCGGCGGCTTGGAGCGACAGGCGGGTCTTGCCGGCCCCGCCGACACCGGTGAGGGTGACGAGGCGGGCGCCTCGCACCAGTTTGACGATCTCGGCGAGCTCGTTCTCACGTCCGACGAACGAGGTGGCGAAGACCGGGAGGTTGTTGGGGGCGACGTCGAGGGTGCGGAGGTCTGGGAACTCGGATTCGGCGGCCACCTGGAAGATGCGTTCGGGTTTACCGAGGTCGCGCAAGCGGAATTCGCCGAGGTCGACGAGGTCTTCGCGGTTTCCCGCCAGGCGTTCGGCGACGAGGGAGACGAGGATCTGGCCGCCGTGTCCTGCGGCCATGAGTCGGGCGGCCCGGTTGAGGGTCGGTCCGAAGTAGTCGCCGTCCCTTTCTTCCACCTCCCCGGCGTGGATGCCCATGCGGACCCGGAGGGCGCCGACGTCTGGGTGCGTGGCCCCAGCCAGGGCTGTCTGGAGTTCCTTGGCGGCGTCGATGGCGTCCCCGGCGGATCCGAACACGGCGATGGCGCCGTCGCCCATGTG
>JAHEFX010000070.1 GCA_024639975.1 bacterium | reverse complement strand
CTCTGGGCGTGGGACCTCAGTCAAGCCCGGGCGGACGACCCCGTCGTGCTGCCGGCGGTCCTCGTCGCCATCGCGGCGGGCGTGGCCGCCCCGGCGCTGCTGCTCGATGGCGACCTCCACCTCGAAGGTGTGGGACTCGCCGTGGCGGCCGGCGTCATCGCCACCTTCGCCCAGGCGGCCTTCTGGGCTCGCGCCCGCACCCTGGTCTCCCTGGGTGCGACGATGCTCGTCTCGGTCGTGGCCGGGGCGGCTGCCGCCTCGCTGTCCCTCGTCCGGCTCGCCGATGGCGGTGCATCGGCGCTCTGGGTGCTGCTCGCCGTCGGTCTTGTGTCATCGCTGGCTGCCGCCGGTTCCGAGCGGGTCCCCGGCCTCGACGTCCTCGACCCGCTGTCGGCCGGAGCCATCGGCGCGGTATTGGCCGGACTGGCCACGTCGTATTTCTTGGGACTGTCGGTCGTTCCCTACCTGCTCGTGTCGATGGTGCTGGCCCTGGCGCTGATCGCCGGTCGGGCCATGGGCTCGCTCGTCCGGGCGGGGAAGGTGTTGCTCGTCGACACCGCCCCTGGATTCCTCACCCCGCTCGACGGGCCGGTCCTGGGCGCCGCCCTGCTGCTCTACGCCCTGGTCCTCTTCCTCTAGTTCCGATCCAATCGAGGGCCCCAGACGACCGCTGCGGTAGGTGCGAGCCCGCGGAATCCATCTGGGCGGTCGCTGGGAACCCGGGGTTCGTGCTCAGGTCCGGGCGCCGAGGGTCAGGCCGGCGACGACGCCCACCAAACCGGCGACCAGGGGGATGGCGAGGTTCGCCACCGCCACCCATGCCCGTCCGTCGGTCCACAGCGTCGCCGACTCGGCCACCCAGGTCGAGAAGGTGGTGAACCCGCCGAGCACGCCGGTGGTCATGAAGAGGAACCAGCGCCGCTGTTGCTCGTCCTCGGGGGCGAAGGCCATCAGCACGAATCCGAGTGCGAACGCCCCCAGGACATTGACGAGCGCCGTGCTCCAGAAGCCCTCGGCGCCGAGCCGCACGACCCCTCTGCCAACGAGGTAGCGGAGCGACGCCCCGATGGCGCCACCCGCAGCCACCCAGATGACCGTCACGCCCAGGCTTCTTCGGGGAGGGGGAACCAGCGAAGGGACTCGAAGTCGGCGGTGACGTCGACGTGGGGGACCGGTTCGGCCGGCGGTTCGGCCTCCATCAGCCGGCGGCCCTCGTCGATCCAGTGGGCGAGTGGGTGGGCGTCGACCTCGTGCCGACGCCCGGTGTAGGACATGACGCCGGTCGAGTAGTCGATGTCGCCGAGTGACATGGGCGGGGTGGCGACGCCGTCCCGATGGGTCCAGAGCCCGCTGTTGGGGTCGAAGTCGTATTGGGCGAGGAGGCGGTGGCCGTGGTCGGCGACCAACTTCACGGCCTCGATGAGGTACTCGACGGCTTCTTCTTCGAGGAAGAACGTGAAGTTGACCCGGACCCAGCCGGGCTTGATGCCTTCCGAACCGCGGGCGATCTCCCGCTGGAACGCATGGGATTGGTCGAGGTCGATGCCGAGCAGTCGATGGCCGTAGGGACCCGCGCAGGAGCAGCCCCCGCGCGACTGGATGCCGAACAGGTCGTTGAGCACGGCGACGACGAAGTTGTGGTGGAGGTAGCGGTCGCCCGATCGAACGACGAACGAGACGATCGACAGCCGCTCGGAGTCCGGGTCGCCGAGCACCTCGATGCCGGGGTGCGAGGTCCAGTCCTCGATCGCCCGTCGGGCCATCGCGTCCTCGATCTCCATGATCGTGTCCGTGCCGACGGCGTCCTTGAGTTGGAAGGCGAGCCCGGCGCGGATGGCGCCGACGATCTCGGGCGTGCCGCCCTCCTCCCGGTGCTCGGGGTCGGCGAGGTACTGGTGGTCCTCGGGGTTGACGTAGGCGACGGTGCCGCCACCGGGCACCACCGGCACCCGGTTCGAGAAGAGCTCCCTCCGGGCCACGAGCAACCCCGGCGTTCCGGGGCCGCCGACGAGCTTGTGGGGCGAGATGAAGATCGCGTCGAGGTATCCGGGACCCTCGGAGGGATCCCCCATGGTGATCGGGACGTACGGTGCCGCCGCCGCGAAGTCCCAGAAGCTCAGCGCCCCGTGTTCGTGGAGGAGGGAGGCGACTGCCCGGGTGTCCGTGAGGATCCCCGTGACGTTGGATGCTGCCGAGAACGACCCGATCTTGAGGGGTCGGTCGGCGTGCGCTTCCAGCTCGCAGGCGAGGTGGTCGAGGTCGACGTGGCCGTCGGCGTCCTCGTCGATCATCACCACATCGGCGATCGACTCACGCCACGGCAGCTCATTCGAGTGGTGCTCGAACGGTCCGATGAACACGACCGGCCGCTCCTCGGCGGGGATGGTGTCGGACAGCCGATAGCGGTCCTCCAAGGTCGAGGGGATCTGGATCCCGAGGACTCCCACGAGCTTGGCGATCGCAGCGGTGGATCCGGATCCGGCGAAGACGACGGCGTGGTCGGCGGTCGCTCCGACGCAGCGGCGGATGATCGAGCGGGCCTCCTCGCGGAACCGGGTGGTCTGGAGACCGGTGCCGGACGACTCGGTGTGCGTGTTGGCGTAGAGGGGGAGGACCGTGTCGCGGATGTAGTCCTCGATGAACGACAGGGCCCTGCCGCTCGCCGTGTAGTCGGCGTAGACGACCGGGCGGTCACCGAAGGGCCCATCCACCAGCTCGCGGGCCCCGATGACCGACGCCCGGATCGTCTCGATCAGCTCCATGCGACGAAGCCTAAGACGCGACCCTCGATAGGCATGTTTTGCTGAAGGGCCGGTCGGGTCCTGCCGATGGGAAAGGGGTGTGCGGCTCTGGATACAAGAGGCCCGTCGGTACCCTGCCGACAATGCGCCAACGCGCTCGCTTCCCCCGCATCACAGTCTCCCTCGTCGTCATGGCCACGGTCGTCCTCGCCGGCACCCCTGCGTTCTCGGTGACCAAGGCGCAGGTCGATCGCGCATGCGCTGCTTCCTCCCAGGCGCTGCGCGACCTCGAGGCAGCCCAGATCGCCCTGAACGATGCCACCACCGAGCTCAACGACACGTACTCGCGCACCGAGGCGGTGACGGCCAAGGAGGTAACGCTCCGCGAGACCGTCGACCTGCACCAGGACACGATCCGTGAGACCCAGGGCGACGTCGTCGACCGGGCAATCGAGCTCTACATGAGCGGCGGCAACGAGTTCTCGGCCGTCTTCCTCTCGGCCAGCTCGGTCAACGAGATCCTCACCGCACAAGAGCTCGTCGACGCGGCCGCCGACTCGGATGTCTCGGCGATCGAACGCCTGGACGCCCTCACCACCGACACCGAGCGGCTGCGGGGCGAGGTGATGGACGCTCGTGACGAGCTCCGGGAGCTCGAGGACCAGATGGAGGACCGCGCCGCCCGCCTCGAGCGGGTCCGCAACGACGCCGAGTCGGCGCGGGCCAAGCTCAGCAACGAGTGCGCCGAGATCAAGGCGAAGTACGACGCCGAGCAGGCGGCCAAGGCGGCGGCAGCGGCCGCGGCCAGGAGAGGCGCCGCCGGTGGTGCCGGTGCCATAAGCGGGTTCATCTGCCCGGTGAGCGGCTCGGTCTCGTTCATCAATGACTGGGGCTTCCCCCGATCCGGCGGACGGACCCACAAGGGCACGGACATGTTCGCTGCCCGCGGCACACCCCTGGTCGCCGTGCTTGGCGGGACCGTTTCGATCGGCACCAACCGGCTCGGGGGCAAGTCGGTGTACCTCAAGGCCGGCGGTTTCCGCTTCTACTACGCCCACCTCGACGCCTGGGGAGACATCTCCAACGGCCAGAGCGTCCCGAAGGGCTACGTGGTGGGCTACGTCGGCGACACCGGTAACGCGAAGGGGACGTCCCCGCACCTACACTTCGGCATCCAAACCACCCAGGCGGTCAACCCCTACCCGACCGTCCGGGCCGCGTGCTGAAAGCCGTCATGACCGAGACCCCCCGCCGCCGCATAGACATCGTCCTCGCCCCCGACTTCGTCGACGGGCTGGGCTCGCTCTCCCTCGACGAGCTCCGCGACCGCCGAGAGTTGGTCGACGGGGTCGAGACCGAGCTGAGCTTCTATCGGAGGCTGCTCCATGGCCGGATGGACCTCCTCGACTTCGAGCGCCGTCGCCGCTCCGGCGAGGAGACCCGCACCCTCATCGAGGCCCTCCCCGAGATCCTGACCGGTGGCGACCACACGGGAGGTGGCATGGGCCGCCAGATCCGCGGCGGTTTCGCCCCCGACCTCGAATTCGGGCCCGGCAAGCGGAAGATCGACCAGGTCCTCGAAGACGGGTTCCTCGCCAACCTGCCGAGCATCGGCGACGAGGAGCTCGGGGCGATCCGCGACACCCTCGTCGAGGCCGAGCGTGAGATCTCAGAGCGCCGTCGCGGCGTCCACGGGGTGCACGATCGACTCCAGGGCGAGATCACCGGCCGATACACAGACGTTCCCAGCTGACCGCCGTGCTCGCGGAGATCGTGCGCAACGGCCGCGTCGAGGCCGTGCACCAAGGTGCCGTCGCCATCGTCGACCGGACCGGCAACGTCCTCGCCTCGTCGGGTGACATCGCTCGACCCTTCTACGCACGATCCGCAGTGAAACCGTTCCAGTCGGCCGTGTCCCGACGCTTCGGCGCGGATCTCCATGACGACGAGCTCGCCTTGGCCACGGCTTCGCATGCGGGCCTCCCCGAGCATCTTGCGGTCGTGCGGCGGATGCTCGAAGAGGTCGGCCTCGACGAGTCGGCCCTGCGGACCCCCCCGGACTGGCCGTCCAGCCCGGATGGTCGGGTGGCTGCCGCCATCTCGGGGGCCGATGAGCCTGCCCCGATCTTCCACAACTGCTCCGGCAAGCATGCCGGGGTCCTGCGGGCCTGCGTCGCGTCGGGCCTCCCGACGGCGCCCTACGAGTCGTTCGAGCACCCGCTCCAGGTGGCCACTCGTTCGCTGTTGGAGGAGTGGCTGGGCCACGACCTCCCCGAACCGGGTGTCGATGGCTGCGGGCTGCCCGCCCACGTGACGTCGACGGCGGACCTGGCCCTGCTCTTCTCCGTCCTCGCCACGGAGGACGAGTTGGCCGACCAGCGGGAGGTCATGGGGAACCACCCCGTCCTCATCGGCGACGTGGGACGCGCCGACGGGATCCTCTCGGCCGCCGGTTTCCCGGCCAAGCACGGAGCGGAGGGATGCGTCGGCGTGGCAGTCCCACAGCTCGGACTCGGTATCGCCGTCAAGGTCTGGGACGGGTCGCCCCGACCCGAGGCGACCACAGCCGCCGCAGCCCTCGACCACCTCGGGCTGCTCGGGGACGAGCTGGCGGCCGCATTGCACACTTCGGTACTCGGTGGCGGCAGACCGGTCGGTGAGATCCGATCGGTCCTGGAGCTCTCGTGAATCCGACGGCGCCGGGTACCGGACCGTTCGCCGACCCCGACTTCTTGGAGGTCGTGCACCGCCACTTCCCCCTCGGCGACGTCAGGACGGCCGAGCGCGACGGCGGCATGGCCGCCGTCGAGCTCGTCGACGGCGTCGTGGTCGGAGTCGGACACCGTGACCTCGTCGACTACCGGAGCCCACTCGGACCCGATGGCCCGAACCTCGTGGCCGAGCTCGTCGGTGCCGATCCCGTGTCACTGGACTCACTCCCGGCCGAGGCGGCCGAGCCGATCGCGTCAGCCCTCCGGGGACAGGGACGAACCGTGTCGGTTGTCGAGGACGACCTGACCGCCGAGCTGTCACTGCCGGCGACCTTCGACGACTGGCTTGCCCGGATCGGGAAGAAGGAGCGGCATGAGACACGCCGCAAGCGGCGCCGATACGAGGAGATCGTGGGACCCGTCGAGGTCGCCGTGTTCGACACCCCGGGCTCCCGACTGGACGAGTTCGTGGAGCTCCACCGCGGCTCGGTCGGGGAGAAGCAGGACTTCATGACCGACGAGATGGCCGCCTACTTCGGCGATCTCCTGGCACTGGAGGGCTGGTCCATCAGCGCATTGCTCGACCCGGACGGCGCCATGGTCGCCGCGGGCTTCGGAGCCCACGACATGGACGGGTTCTCGCTCTACAACTCGGCCTACGACCGCCGGCGGGCGAGCGCTTCCCCCGGCGTCGTCCTCGTGTCCTCGCTCGTGGAGCACTGCGTCGTCTCGGGCGCCCGCCGACTCGACTTCCTCAAGGGCGACGAGGCCTACAAGTTCAGACTCGGAGCCCGCCGCAGGCCGCTCTACACGGTGTCGGCATGATCGAGTCGGTGGCGTACCTCAGCCTCCACACCTGCCCATTGACCGTCCCGGGCGTGGGGGACGCCGGCGGGATGAATGTCTGGATCCACGACCAGGCCCTCGCCATGGCGGAGCGGGGGATCGCCGTCGACGTCTTCACCCGACGTGGCGACCCGGTCGTCGGCGAGGTCACCGAGGTCATGCCGGGCTATCGGGTCATCCACATCGACGCCGGGCCCCCGGATCGCATCACGATCTCCGACCAGGTCCCGCATGTCCCCGCCTTCGCCGAAGGGGTGCTCGAGTGGGTCGATCGGAACCCCGCTGCCTACGACCTCGTCCACTCCCACTACTGGCTCAGTGGTCGGGCGGGCCTCGTCCTGGCGTCGGCCATGGGGCTGCCTCTGGTGAACTCGTTCCACACCCTCGGCCGGGTGAAGGACCGGACCCGCGGTCCCGACGAGGCCCCCTCGTCGGCCGACCGCCTTGCCGCCGAGCACGCCGTGGTGGAGCGGTCGTCCTGCGTGGTCGCCTCGACCGCTGAAGAGGCGACCGACCTGGTCGAGCACTACGGCGCCGACCCCGATCGCCTTTGCGTGACGCCGCCCGGCGTCGACCTGCGCGTTTTCGCACCGGGCGACCGTTCCGAGGCTCGGCGATCGCTCGACCTCGGGGAGGGCCCCCTCGTCGTGGTTGCCGGCCGTGTCCAGCCCCTGAAGCGGGTGGACATCGCCCTCGAGTCGATCTCCCTGCTGCGCGCGAGCGGTGTACCCGTGCGCCTGCTGGTCGTAGGCGGTGCATCCGGGGCTGCGGGGTCCGATGAGCTCCACCGCCTGAAGCGGAGGGCACAGCAACCAGACCTGGCCGGTGCCGTGGCGTTCCACCAGGCCGTCCCCCACACCGAGCTCGTGGACTACCTACGGGCAGCCGACGTCGTGCATGTGCCCTCTCGCTCCGAGTCCTTCGGACTCGTGGCCGTCGAGGCACAAGCCTGCGGGACGCCGGTGGTCGCCACTCGGGTCGGCGGGCTGGGTCAGGCCGTCGCGGATGGCAGCTCGGGACTGCTCGTCGATGGTTCGGAGCCGGCGGACCACGCAGCTGCCCTCGAGCGGGTGCTGGTGGAGCCGGGTCTGGCTGGTCGGCTGTCCGAGGGAGCCCGTCGCCATGTCGACCAGTTCGCCCGGGACGAGGTGGCGGACCAACTGCTCGAGCTCTACGCCGGTGTCACCCGGATGGCTCGCGAAAACCAGCCGTAGGTTCTTTCCCACATCCGGTTGTGGACAAGCAGGGGTGCAACCGCCCCCAAGCTGTGGACAATGGGTGGAAAGGTGCCGAAGTCCCCCAGAATCTTGCGCGACAGGGGTGTGGAAACGCCCGTGGAGCGGACGAATCGGCTTCGTTTTCCACAGGTCTGTCGGTCTTGAACGCGGTGGCGGATCGTCGTACATTCAGACCACGCCAAAGCCCGAGGTGCCGAGGCGTCCGAGACCTACCGTTCGGGGAAGTGCGGGAGTTCGCGGGCGTCGGAGTTCCTCGGGCTTCGGCGTTTCCGTAGCCTCGGATGCCGTGCTCAAAGCGCTCCGCTATCCGGGTCCGGTTCCCCCAGGCGTCACCCTCCCCGCCGAGTTCGGTTCCATCTCGTGTGAGCAGGGGGAGTGGGCGTGGTCCTGGACCGGACCCGTACCCGACCTGCCGATCCCATCATTCGGCCCGCTGGCGGCCGACCCCGTCGGCGAGTGGGGCCTCGACCACGTCGTCCTGGGAACGTCCGACGTCGAGGCGACGGTGGCCGCCCTCGTGGCAGCGGGCGGGAGCGATCGGCGTCGTGGCGAGACCGTCCGCGGTCAGGTGGCCGCCTTCGTCCTCGCCGGGACCCTCGTCGAGGTGATCGGTTCGGGGGACGGGACGCGATTGGTCGGCATCGCCTTCGAGACGGACCATCCGCTGGACGAGGTGGCCGCCGCATGGCGAGCCGAAGGCGTCGAGTTGACCGACCCCCACCCGGCCGTCCAGCCGGGGAGGTCGATCATGAGCGTGAGGGGTTTGCCCGTCGCCGTGATGACCCGGCGCTAGCCGGAGCAGACGCTATCGGGTGCAGGGGACCCGATCCTGGATGCCCATCTCGGGCATGTGCTTGCGAACCTGTTCGGCGGGAACAGGCACGGGAGCCGGGATCGTCGTGGTCGTTGTCGGCGCCGGCTTCGGCGCGGTCGTCGTGGTTGCGGCGGCGACCTTCTCGGCCGGCGCCGGCTTCGGGGCTACGGTCGTGGTCGTTGTCGCAGGGGCCTTCTTCGGGGCAGGTGCGACCGTGGTCGTCGGCGCGGCGGTGGTGGGAGTGGGTGCGACCGTGGTGGTCGTCGTGGCCGGCGCGCTCTTGCTCTTCATGAACACGACCGTCACGT
Source organism: bacterium (assembly GCA_024639975.1). Lineage (GTDB taxonomy): Bacteria > Actinomycetota > Acidimicrobiia > Spongiisociales > JAENVV01 > JAHEFX01. The sequence goes on along the minus strand of JAHEFX010000070.1, from coordinate 3,066 downwards.
ACATCATCCCGCCCTCGGTCACGTGGGTACCGACACCGGCGTGGGTGAAGTCGCCGAGGATGTTCGCCTTGTGGCCGGACGAAGCCATGAAGGCGGCGTGGAGGGTGGCGACGTTCGGGCCGCGCCCCACGTTCTCGCCCATCCGGGACCAGCCGCTGGCGGCCGAGCCGAGGTTGGACGAGTGCCAGATGGAGTCGGTTCCGGCCATGGCGACCGAGTGGTTGCGGGCGAAGGTGACGAGGGAGCCGTGGTTGGCGAGGGCGGGGAGTCCGTTGGTCGAGCGGGCCGAGTTGATCCTGGCGAGCATGTCACCTTCGCCGGGACCCGCGACGGCGGCCGGTGCGGCGATGGGCAAGGCCAGGAGCAAGGCCAGGATGAAGGTTGTTGATCGGCGGAACATCTGACGGATCTCCCAGTGCGTCCACGGGAGTTGTCGTCAGGTGTCGCTTGGACCTTTAGGCCGGTGTTCGTCGTTGGGTCCTTCTCGTAGGATCGCCCGATGGGAGTCGGCGAGATGGCCCGTTGGTCGGGTGTGGTGGTTGCGGTGGTCGCCGTCGTGCTGGCGCTCGTCACCTACGAGCCGACCCCGGACCCCGGCGACCTCTCGGCGTTCGGCTTCGCCGATGCCTGGATTCGGGGCGAGGTCGTCCAGGTCACCGAGCAGTCGTGCCCGGGGTCGGAGGAACCGTGCCTCGACGTCGTCTTCGAGGTGACGGAGGGCGACGATGTGGGGACGTTCGTCTCCCAGACGTTCTCGAACGACGCCACAGCGCCCGACTTCGAGGTCGGCGACGGGGTCTACCTCTCCTACTCGGCGGGCGTCGAGGCGAGCTTCGCCTACGGCTACGCCGACCGGGCCCGGCTCGGCACCATCCTCCTGTGGGGCACCGTCCTGGCCGTTGCGGTCGTCGCCCTCGGTCGGTGGAAGGGGGTGTCTGCGCTGGTCGGGGTCGGCATGTCGCTCGTCGTGATCCTCGGCTACGTGCTACCCACCCTGCTGGCCGGGGGGCCGCCGGTGACGGTGGCGTTCGTCGGGGCGACCGTGATCGCCGTCGCTTCGATCTGGTTGACCCACGGCGTCACCGCCTTCTCGGGTGTTGCGTTGTTGGGCACGGTGGGGTCGCTCGCCCTGACGGCGGCGCTGTCGGGAGTCGCTTTCGGGATGGCACGGATCACGGGACTTGCCTCCGAAGAGGCCGTCTACCTCACGCTCATCCCCGGTGTAGACATCTCGGGACTGGTGCTTGCCGGCGCCGTCCTCGGCGCCTTGGGGGCGCTGGACGACGTGACGATCACCCAGGCTTCGGCGGTCTGGGAGGTGCGTGCGGCGAACCCGTCGCTCGATCGGAAGGCGTTGTCGGAGGCCGGGCTCAGGGTCGGACGTGACCACATCGCTTCGACGGTCAATACCCTGGTCCTGGCCTACGCGGGCGCCTCGATGCCGTTGCTGGTGCTGTTCCTGCTGAGCAACCTCACGGCCGGTCAGGTGCTGGCGTCAGAGGTCGTGGCAGTCGAGTCGATGCGGACGATCGTCGGCTCGCTCGGTTTGGTCGCGGCGGTGCCGATCACGACGTGGTTGGCGTCGTTGGTCGCGGCTGGAAGCCCGCCGGGCGGTGCCGGCGGTCATTCCCACTGAGGGTCCGGTGCTAGGAAGCCTCGCGGAGGTCCCGCAGCCAGCGCCGGCGGATCTGACGCCGTTCGTTCGGCGTGGTTCCGCCCCAGATCCCGAGTGACTGGTTCGTCAGGATCGCGAACTCGAGGCACTCGTCCTTCACGGGGCAGTCGGCGCAGACCTTCTTCGCTCGCTTCATGCCGGCGAAGTCGTCGCCGGCCAGGAAGAACATGTCATCCGGTAGCGAGGCGCAGGCGGCGCGGTTGCGCCACAGGGGGAGGGGGGTTTCTGTGATGGCGGCGACGTTCGTTGTCACGGTATTTACAACACGGTAGTAGTGCGAATTATTCCGTGAAGGTACGGACCCACCATGAGAGCCGGATGAGAACCCGGATGGATGGATCAGACCCCCTTCGTGGGGGGGATCTCTTCGGACCTGCCGACTCCCGGTCAGCCTTCCCAGGGTTCGGGGATGAAGCCGGGCTCGTGGCCCGCGAGCTCGCGCCGGGCGAGCGTGCGGATGTGGACCTCGTCGGGTCCGTCCGCCATCCGCAGTGTCCGGGCGTTGGCATACATCCGGGCCAAGGGGTAGTCGTCGGTGAATCCGGCGGCACCGAAGACCTGGATCGCCTGGTCGAGCACCCACTGGGCCATGCGTGGCACGACCACCTTGATCGCTGAGATCTCGATCCGCGCTCCCTTCACGCCGACGGTGTCGATGAGCCACGCCGTCTTCAGCACCAGTAGGCGGGCCTGTTCGATGCGCATCCGCGCCTCGGCGATGGTGTCCCGGAACGTGTCATGGTCCGCCACCCGCTTCCCGAAGGCCTCCCGTGCCAGTCCCCGGCTGATCATCATCGAGTAGGCCCGCTCGGCCATCCCGATGGCCCGCATGCAATGGTGGATGCGGCCGGGGCCGAGTCGTGCCTGGGCGATCCCGAAGCCGCCGCCCTCTTCGCCGAGCAGGTTCTCCGCCGGGATGCGGACGTCGTGGAAGGCGACCGCCGGGTGGCCGGATCGGTCGAGGTAGCCGAAGACGTCCACGTCCCGCTCCACTTCGACCCCGGGCGTGTCCCGGGGGACGATGACCATCGACTGGCGGTGGTACGGGTCGGCATCCGGGTTGGTGACCCCCATCACGATCGTGAACGTGGCCCGTTCCGACGAGAACCCCGAAGAGAACCATTTCCGGCCGCTGATGACGTACTCGTCGCCATCACGCCGGATCGTGGTGCGGATGTTGCGAGCGTCCGACGATGCGACGTCGGGCTCGGTCATGGAGAACGCCGACCGGATCTCGCCCTCGAGCAGGGGGTGGAGCCAACGCTCCTTTTGGGCGTCGGTGCCGAACATGTGGAGGATCTCCATGTTGCCCGTGTTCGGGGCGTCGCAGTTGAAGACCTCCGGTGCGAACTCGACGGCGTGCCCGGTGAGCTCGGCGATCGGGGCGTACT
>JAHEFX010000069.1 GCA_024639975.1 bacterium | reverse complement strand
CCTTGTAGCGGGCCGACGAGGGCTCGGACTCGATCTGGATCTCCGAGGGGTGGTGTGGCCGAAGGGGGCCGGGGTCGGTCAGGTCGGACCACTCGGTGACCACGTGGGCTCCGGAGCGGCCCGGGCGGAGGGCGACGATCACCTCGTCGGGAAGGACGGCGATCTCCGGGAGCTCCACCGCCACCGGCGAGAAGCCATCCCATGTCGGCGAGGCCGTTCCATCGGGCTCGAAGGCGAAGCCGACCACGAACCGGGCCTTGGCGGCCAGGCGCAGCTCGGCCAGCTCGGCGTCGGCGACATGGAACCGATCCTCACCACTGCCCGTCCCTGCGGACCAGGCGACACCGAGTCCGGTCAGCGACGTCAGCTCGGAGGCGAAGTGGCTGACCCGCTCATGGTCCGCTGCAGCTCGGGCGACCAACAGGGGGTCCACATCCCACGGGAGCCGGTGGACGATGAGCTCGTCGGACGCGGGCAGCGCCTCTATGGCGTCGAACGGGAGCATGGATCACTGATTCTACGGGCCGCAGGGTCTTGTCCCGCGGCCGTAGGGTCGTGTCATGGATCTCTCGAAATTCTCACTCGCAGGAAAGACCGCGGTGGTGACAGGCGGCAACGGCGGCATCGGTCTCGGCATGGCACGCGGCCTGGCCAAGGCCGGGGCAGCGGTCGCCGTGTGGGCACGCAACGAATCGAAGAACGCGGCGGCCGTGGCAGCTCTCAGGGAGCTCGGCGCCGAGCCGCTGGCCCTCGCCGTCGACGTCGGCGACGAGGAGTCCGTGCGGGCAGCGGTCGCAGCGACGCTCGACCGGTTCGGGACGATCGACGTGCTCGTCGCCAACGCCGGGGTCATGGGGGCTGGCCTCTTCCCCGAGCAGTTCCCACTCGACGAGTGGGACCGGGTCATGGACATCAATGCCCGCGGCGTATTCCTCACCACCAGGGAAGTCGCCGAGGTAATGCGCCATCAGGGCACCGGTGGTTCCATTGTCATCGTCGCCTCGACCGCCGGCTTGCTCGGGAATCCCGTCGGCCCCCACTACTCCGCTTCCAAGGGTGCCGCCCTCGCCCTTACCCGGGCACTGGCCGTGCGACTGGCCCGCTACGAGATCCGGGTCAACGCCATCGCCCCCGGCTACATCCGGACCGAGATGACCGACCCGATGGTCGGAAACGAGAAGTTCGAGGAGATCGCCATCAAGTACCGCACGACGATGCGGCGCTGGGGCGAGGTCGAGGAGTTCGAAGGCCCGGCCGTCTTCTTGGCCTCAGACGCCTCGTCCTACGTGAACGGCGCGACGCTGGTGGTCGATTCCGGCTTCACGATCATGTGACCGTCGGGACGATCACGCCGGGATCGGGACGGTTGACCATCCAGTCGGCCGATTCACGGAATCGGACGACCAGGTAGCCCTGCAGCGGCTCGGCTACGTCGGTGAGGGCTGCCTGCATGCACCGCATCCATTCATCGGCTTCGGGCCTTCCGATGTCGAACGGGAGGTGCCGCATGCGGAGCCGAGGGTGCCCTCGCTTCTCCTCGTAGAGCCGGGGCCCGCCCAGCCATCCCGAGAGGAATTCGAAGAGCTTCTCCCGACTGGTCGAGTCGTCCCGGGGCAGCATCGCCCGCAGCGGTGGCGACTCGGCGTCGACCAAGTCATAGAAGTCGTCCACGACCTTCCGGACGGCGGTTGCTCCCCCGATCTCCTCGTACGGCGTGGGGGCTTCACCCCAAGGCTGCGTTACGTCCACGGGAGTGGACGGTAGGTCACATGTCCAGCAAGTTCGAGAGGATCTGTCGGACCCGGAACGCCGTGAGGGGACTGACCACGCCAAGCCTTGTCTTGAGCCGGCGGCGGCTCACCGAACGGACCAGCTCGCATTGGGCGAAGCTCGTCGCCGAGAGCCCGGTGCCGGCCGACGGATGGATCTCCTCGTGGAAGGGCAAGCCGCGGTCGCTGGTGGTCAGCGGCACCACGACGAGCCACGGCATTCCCTCGAGTGGCGACGCCGGACCCACAGCCATGGCCGGGCGAACGCTCGCCGGCTCGTCAGGGAACGGTTCACCGAAGTCGACGAGCCAGATCTCGTCAATCGATGCCGTCGGCAACGTAGGTCGACTCCCCTTCGGCGATGTAGTCGGCCCAGGCGACGGGGTCCTGCCGAAGCCGCTCCAGCTCCCGCGCCGACTGCTCCAGGAATCGCTTCTTCTGCAGCTCGTGGGCTGCAGCTCTGATCGTGTCGATGATGGACTCTCCTCGCTCCTCGCTCAGCTGTTTCAGCTGCGCGTGCGTTTCCAGGTCCACCCGTACGGTCGTCGATGCCACATCAGGAGTCTACAAACTGTCTACACCGCCGTCTAGGGCCTGAGTTCGGGGACCGCCGTGGCTTCGGCTCGGACCGTGACCGTGGACTCGGCGGGCAGGAGCAACGGGAGCAAGCGCAGGTCCGCCGAGGTCCGGGCAGTCACCGTGACCTCGTCGCCGACGACCGAGACCGCGAATGCATCCGGAGGGTCAGCCGCCAGCACGCCAGCCGCCCTCGCCCTCGCCCCTACGGGGACGAGCACGATCCCCTCTCCTGCTCGGAGCGCCTCTTCATCGAGTGCGGAAGCCGCTGCGATCGCCGCCGAGTCAACGAGGGCGTCCAGTTCGACTCGGGCCGACAGCACGCTCCAGAGGTCGAGCACCACGGCCCCCAAACCGAACAGCAGCAGCACCAGACCGAGCAGCCAGATCGTGATCGAGCCCCGATCGCTGCTCACGGGAAGCTCCGATAGGCATCGACCTGCTCTCGGTGGCTCGCCGAGACCACGAATCCGGCGATGTCCCCGACGAGGGGGACCGAGTCCAGCGGCACCTCCAGGCGCACCGTCACTTCGACCACTCCCCCGCGCTCCAAGACGCAGGTGCCGCCGCAGGTAGCCACCTCCGCCGACGGGTAGTCGGCGACAACGCGACCGGCGACCTGGCGAGCCTCGGCGTGGGACGAAGCCGATCCGTCACCGAGGACCAGGACACGCGCCGCCTCGGCGGCTGCGGTTCGGGCCACTGCCCGGTGCTCGAGCATCGGTGGGAGCATCGCCAGGACGAGGACGACAGGGATCAGCAACGCCCCGACTCCCAGGGCCAACTCGACCGGGGCCGACCCGCGCTCGCTCACGGCTCCCGGACCGCCGAAGCCGTTCGCTCCACGTCCCAGTCGTCGACACCGGGAAGCCACGCATCGAACCGTCCGGTCACCGTCGCTGACACGACCACCCCATCGAGCGCGCATTCGACGTCGAGACCGTCTCCCATCGCCCCGCCCAAGCCGTCGGCGAGCCAGGACCGTGCCTCACCCGAGCACGCTGACAGCGGGGCGGCGGCCACGGACCCGGCGCGCGCACCTTCGGTCGCCGCCATTCCCATCACCCCTTGGGCGTACCGGACGACGAGCGCGTCCATCAGCCAGACCGTGGCCAGCAGCGCCAGCGCTGCCGTCGCCACGAACTGGACGGTGGTGAATCCCCGGTCGCTCAGCTGATGACTTGTGTGCGGATCCAACCGAGGATGTCCACGCCGAGCTGCTGGAGCACCGCCCAGATCACCACCAGCGCGGCGATCGCCAGGGCAGCGTTGCCCAGGAGCTCGGCCGTCGAAAGGCCGGTCTCGTCTTCATGGATGCGACGTACGAGATCGCGCATCTGTCTCCCTCTCTCTCACGGGCTCCACCTCAGAGCCCTCCCAGAACGATGCGAGGCAACGGCGCCGTGATGAACAGCAGCATCACCGGCGCCAACAGAGCGATGATCGGAATCAGCATCGCCGCGCGACGACGAACGGCTCGGCGCCGCAACAGCTCCCGACGCTCCCGCCGGACGTCGTCGGCCAGGGCGAACAAGACGCCCGACAGGTCGGCACCACGCTGCTCAGCCGAACCGAGGGCGGCATAGGTGCGGGCGCAGTGCGGCTCGACGGTCTCCTCCGCGAGGCGGGCGAAAGCGGCGGCCGGCCGGGTGCCCGCTCGGATCGATGCGACCGCGACTCCCATTTCGTCGATCACCACACCCGTTGCCCGACCCGCGAGGTCGGCGATCGACTGCAGCACGCCACTTCCGGCCCTGATCCGCAAGGCCAGCAGCTGATTCACCGAATAGACCTCGAGCTGCATCCGTGCCCGCCGCTGCTCGATCGCCTTGTCCACCCGCCCCCGAATCCGGGCCACGCCGATCACGGCTCCCAACACACCGAGCGCCGCCATCGCCACGGGAGCGAGATCGACGGCGAAACCCACTCCGGCCCCGAGGGCCAACCCGACCACCAACGCTCGCAGTTGGCGCTGTCGGAACCCGGTGACGCCGCCCTCCCATCCGGCGTCCCGGAGACGGACCTCCAACTCGCGCTCCGTTGACGGGTCCAGGGACCCGAAGAGCTTGCGGCCGATCCCGCTGAGCACCGTGGTCCAGACCCCCAGCCCGGACTCGGCCGGGGCGGAGGGCAGTCCTAGTGACGCCCGTGCGGCCGGGGCATACGGCCTCACACGCACCGCCAGCCGCGGCAAGGGTCGTACGAGGACGACGGCGACCGCTCCGGTGGCCAGGGCGGTCAGTAGGCCGACGACCAGCAGTCGGCTCGCCTCGATCATGACCGCCCTCCGAGGATGCGCGGTTCGACTTCCTGCTTCGAGAGGCGGGAGACGATGACCGCCCCCACGCCGGAGATCACGGCGCCGGCAACGATCACCGGGATGCCGCCGGGCGATGCGTAGAAATCGCGGAATGGGCCCTCCTTGGCGCACAACAGCACCAGGACGAGCCACGGCAGGACGAACACCGCCCGGGCGTTGATCCGCTGCTCGAGTGACTCGGTTCGGATCTCCTCGTCGACCCGTAGATCGTCGGCCGTCGCATCGGCGAGGTCTGCCAGTAGCTGGGGAACGGCCGAGCCGCCCCGCTCGTGTGCCACCCGGATCACCTCGAACACCCGATCGGCGATCGGGTCGGCAAATCGTTCGCGCATCACTTCCAACGCCGGGACCACGCCGATCGTCCGAGAGAGCGACGGGTAGTCGGCGAACGCCACCCGGATCGGAGCCGGGCCACCTTCGGCGAGTGACTCCAACGCCCGGGAAAGGCTCATACCCGATGCCACCGCCGCTGAAAGGTCCCGCAGGGCGTCAGGCCACGCCTGGGTGGTCTCGGCCGCACGACGACTGCGTTGCCGACTGAAGTAGAGCGACGGCAACAGACCCACTGCGACGGCAGGCGGTATCGCCACCCACGCAATCCCGGTCAGGCCCCAGAGCAGTACGAAGCCCACGAGGCCCGCACCGACACCCGACCAGACGAGCCGCCCTCGGTCCATGCCGGATCGGACCGGGCGTCGGCGACTCCGGGCGACCCGTATCGATCCGAAGCCGGTGCCGACGACAAGGACCAGGGCGCCGGTCGCCAGTGCTGCGTAGATCACGCAACCACCCGGCCCTCGAGCTGGGCTCGCAGGCTCCCCTGTCCGGTCTGCTCGATCCGATCGGTCAGACGGCCCGGCGGCATCGCCCCGGTCCACCGGAGGACGCCGTCGGTCCAGGCGAAGACCGGCTCGGTGGTGAAGCCGTCCGTCAGCGACGGGACCACCGCCAGGATCTCCTCGACCCGTCGCTCGATCCGTCCATCGGCGGCCGTCGTCCGCCCGAGATGGACCACGACGTCGAGGCTCGAGGCGAAGACCTTCCGCACGATCGACTCGGTCACCTGCTCGCCGGCCATGAGGGCGGCGTTGACCAGGGCGTCGAGTGCCTCTCGGGCGGAGTTGGCGTGGATCGTCCCGGCGAACCCGCAGCCGGCATTCACCGCCCGGGTCAGTTCGAAGGCCTCGGCACCACGCACCTCACCCACCACGATTCGGTCTGGGCGCATCGCCAGGACGAGCTTGACCAGGTCCCGCAAGGTGATCTCACCGCGTCCGTCGAGGCCGGCCGGCCGGGTCTCGTAGTAGGACCCGTGCACGACCGGGACGTGTAGCTCCCGGACCTCTTCGCAGGACCGGATACACGCGGACGGCGGGACGGCGTCGAGGAGGGCCGAGAGCATCGTCGTCTTCCCGGCGCCGGGCTGCCCGGACACGATGACCGACGCATCCGACCGCATGACGGCGCGCAGGAATCCGGCAGCGTCCTCGCCGAGCGACCCGAGCGCGACCATGCCATCGAGTGACTGGCGGCGCACCGCGTACTTGCGGATCGTGGCCGACAGTCGGTCGGCGACCGGTGGGACAACGGCCGTGAGTCGCGCCGTCCCGCCGAGGACCCGCGCCTGCACCATCGGCGAGGCCGTGTCGAGGTGTCGGTCGGTCTCCGACAGCAGGCGGGTGATGAGTGCCCGGCTCTCCTCCTCGGTGGTCGGCACGGCGAGCGGTTGAAGGCGGCCATCGCCGCCGATGAACCGCACCGCGTCTCCCTCGAGGAACACTTCCTCGACGTCGGGACGCTCGAGCAGAGCCGCGACCGGACCTCCACCGGTGACCGACGCCAACACCTGCTCCCGCATCGCACCCGGGTCCCGGAGCGGGAAGCCACCTTCGACAGCGACTTGTCGCTCGTAGCGGGTGACCTCGTCGTCGACGATGCCACCGACGCCGTCGAAGTCGCCGGATGCGACCTGTGCCGCCTCCAGTCGTTTCAGGACGGACGATCGGATCTCCGTGTAGGCGTTCATGCGGCCACCGCTGCGGCCATACGCCTGGCTGCTCGGCGGAATCGCCCACCGGACAGGAACGTGCCTGCCCAGGCAGCCTTGGCGACGGATGGGTCCTCGGGCAGCAGCCAGACCGGCAGCTCGAGTGCCTGTTCCAGCTCCAGCCGGGTCTCCCGGCGTCGGAACATCGAGGCCGGGGTCCGGTTGACGGCAAGGTGGGTGCGGTCCGGGATCGCGTCGGCCGCCGACAGCCACTCGAGCGTCCTCGTCACTCCGACCGGACTGGCAGTCGTCACCAACACGCAGGTCCCCACGCCGCCGAGCAGGGCCCTCGAGATGTCCGCCGAGGTGACGGCACCGTGCGGATGAGCCCACGGTGGCCCGGCCGGCAGGTTCACGACGACCGGCCGGAACTCGGCGATCTGGTCGACGACACCGACCACCTCGATCGGGTCGACGCCGGTCCAGTCGCCGGAGGTGGCGGGACCACACAGCACCTGCAGTCCGCCGACCTCGGTCAGGTGGGCACCGACACTGGTTCCTGCCCGGTAGGCGTCGGCGGCCGACCGCACGTTGGGATGCACCGGCAGGCCGAGCCGTTGGGCCAGCGACGGTGAGGTCAGATCCAGGTCGAGCAGTGCTGCGTCGGTGAGCTGCTCGGCGAGGACCAGCGCCACTTCGGTCGCGCCGACACCGCCCGATGCGCCGGCCACGCCCACGACGGGATGGCGCCGGGTGGGGTCTTCGTGCTCGATCGGAGGCGCTGAACTCGGTCCGGCAACCGAAGCGGCCACTGCCACGAGGCGCTCGGGCGGTTCGTCGTCGGGAACCACGGCGTCCACGCCGAGGCGGCCGACCCACTCGGCTACCGAGTCGAACTGGGTCGCATCGACCACGACCACCACCGCCAACCCACGCTCCCGGGCGCGGGCAACGAGCCGCCCGGTGAGGAACGAGGCGGTGTCGTCGAGCAACAGCACCTGGGCCTCCTGACTCAGCACTGCCTGCTCGTCGATGACCCGGCCCCGCACCCGAGCACCGCCATGGTCCTCACAGAACCGATGCAGGGCGTCGGCCCACGGCCGCACGGACACGGCGACGAGCAGCTGGAGGTCAGCCACCGGGCACCTCGAGTGGTGTGGCCCCCGTGCTTCGGAGGAGATGGACGGTCCCGTCCTCCAGGGCCTGGGTGATCGCGAGTGCCGTCTCCGGGTCGACCGAGACGGTCGGTGCGAAGCTGGTCCCGCCGAGCCCATCGTCGTCGGGCACGGCGAGCACCGAGAGCCCCGAGGCGAGGAACGTCGCCCCGTCCTCGAGGACACCTACGACATCCACGAGATCCCCGGGCACGAGCGCACCGCCAACCGCCGTGTCGTTCGAGACCGGGATGCTCATGGACCTTGTGACACCCCCGATGCCGGGTGCCAGGGCGTCACCCGAGAGCAGCGGTTCGCCGGGCTTGAGCGTCCTCGTCGCAACGAAGCCGTCCACGCCGGCGAGCAACGAAGCGTCCACGAGAGCTCCCATCGTCTCCGAACCGACGGCGATCGATTCCACTCGCAGGTCCGACACGTCGATCCGCGATCCCGCGGCGACCTCGTTCGCGACCACCAAGACCTCGGTGGTGCGATCGGCACCGCGCAGCACGGCGACATTGGCACCGGCAGCGGCGACCGCCAGCACGACGATCAGCACATGGCGAGCACTGGGTACCGGCCACCGGCGCGACCGAGCCGACGCGCCGCTGGCTACCTCGGCAGATGCCATCTGGGTCCCCTCCCCTTGAAGTCGCCCTCTACTTCGATCAGAACGTATCCCGAGGGCGCACCCGCTTGAAGCCCTACCTGATGAGTAGTTTTCGCGACGTGGAGGATTCGGGGGATTCGGACCGTCTGGCCGAGGCGCGCGAGGGCGAACGGGCCGCTGCCAAGCAATGGGCGCGGACCCGAACGCTCACCGGCCTGATCGCCGACGCTGTCGCATCAGGCGACGACCTCACGGTCGTGTGCGCTGACCACCGGGTGTCGGGGACGGCGTCCGCTGCGGTTGGCGATCACGCCGTGTTGGAGACCGGTGATCGTCGCGCGGTGGTGAATCTCGAGGGGCCGATCCGGTTCCGCCGGGTGCCATCCTCCACCGGCGGCACGACCAACGACCAGTCACACGGGACCTTCCTCGCTCGGCTCCGAACCCTGGAACTCCAGAACGCGTCGGTCGAGGTGGTGTCGTCGTCAGGGTTCACGATCGGGACCGTCGTGGTCGCCGGCTCCGATCACTTGGTCATACAGGGCGACACCGGCGAGACGCTCATACCGATGTCGACGATCGCGTTCGTCACCTGCGATGCCGCCCATGGCGGCTGAGTCTCACTCCTCCGGCTGCTGCTGCTCGTAGATGCAGAACTCATTCCCCTCGGGGTCGGCCATGGTCGTCCATGGTGGGAACTCGCCTTCCTGGTGCTCGTAGAGATGTGATCCACCGAGGGAGATCACGTAGGCAGCGAACGCCTCCCGATCCTCGACGGCGATGTCGAGGTGGAGCCGGTTCTTCGCTTCCTTGCCCTCCGGCACCTGCTGAAACCCGAGGTGTGGCCCACCTTCGGTCATCGGACCCAGGTAGGCGTACCGCTCGTCGTTGTAGAGGACCTCGAGCCCGAGAACCTTCGTCCAGAATCCGACGGCTTGCTCGAGATCGGCCGTGTCGTGCATGACCGTCGTGACTGTTCCCTGCATGGACTCGAACCTATCGGCGAGGGCCTTCCATCGGCGGGCGACACCTGACATGCCCAAGCTCATGAGCGACACCGCCACGCCGGGCGCCAGACACCCCCTCCACTCTGTCTTGGAGGAGGTGCTCGGCCACGAGCACGCCGACACGCTCATGACCTACCTGCCCGCCCATCACTCCGAAGAAGCTGCGACCAAAGCCGACACGGCGCGGTTGGAGGAGCGCTTCGACCGGGTGGAAGCCCGGTTCGACCGACTCGAGGACCGGCTCGATCGGTGGCAGCGAACCACACTCGTGGGCCAGGCGGCGATGATGACGGCAGCAACGGCGGTCTTCGCTGCCATCGCCATCTTCTTCACCTGACCTGTCGGCCGGAATCGGCCCCAACACCGGATTCGATCCAAAGAAGGCGCGACGAAGCCCGCAATGAACCCTGGGTTCGGTTGGGGCTACTCCTCGGCGGAGTCGGCGAGCTCCATCGGGGGACCGTCGGGGGTGTCGACGGCCTCGAAGGTGAGCTCTTCGTTCTCCTCGTCGAGGTCGACCACGATGGTCGTACCGGCGGGGAACTCACCGAGGAGCATCTTCTCCGAGAGGACGTCCTCGAGCATCCGCTGGATCGCCCGGCGCAACGGTCTGGCCCCAAGCTCACGGTCATAGCCGCGGGTCCCGAGGAAGCCCTTCGCCTTGTCGGAGAGGACGAGCTCGAGGTCTTGGCTCTTCACCTGCTCGAAGACCCTGGCCAGCATGAAGTCGACGATCTCCTTGACCTCATCGAGCGTGAGCTCGTGGAAGACGATGATCTCGTCGAGCCGGTTCAGGAACTCGGGACGGAAGTGCCGCTTGAGCTCCTCGGTGACCTTGCCCTTCATCTTCTCGTACGTCACCTCGTCGGAGTCGGCCGAGAAACCGATCGCGGTCTTCCGCAGGTCGCGGGTGCCGAGGTTCGACGTCATGATGATGACGGTGTTCTTGAAGTCCACCAGGCGACCCTGGGCGTCGGTCAGGCGACCGTCTTCGAGGATCTGCAGGAGGGTGTTGAACACCTCCGGGTGGGCCTTCTCGACCTCGTCGAACAGGACGACGGAGAACGGCTTGCGACGCACGGCCTCGGTCAGCTGGCCACCCTCGTCGTAGCCGACGTAGCCGGGGGGCGAGCCGATGAGGCGGCTGACGGTGTGCTTGTCCATGTACTCGGACATGTCGAGCTGTATGAGGGCACCCTCGTCGCCGAACAGGAACTCGGCGAGGGCCTTGGCGGTCTCGGTCTTCCCGACGCCCGACGGGCCGAGGAAGATGAACGAGCCGGCTGGGCGCTTCGGGTCCTTCAGGCCGGCGCGGGTGCGGCGGATGGCCCGGGAAACGGCGACGATGCCGTCCTCCTGGCCCACGATCCGCTTGTGCAGCTCCTCCTCCATGTGGACGAGCCGGGCGGTCTCCTCCTCGGTGAGGCGCTGGACGGGGATGCCGGTCCACTGGCTGAGGACGCCGGCGATCTCCTCGTCGTCGATGACCCAGGTGACGTCGTCACCGGCCGCCTTGAGGGCGTCGGCCTTCTCGCCACGGTCGCCCATGAGCGACTTCTCGCGGTCCCGCAGCTGGGCGGCCCGCTCGAACTGCTGTCCGGCGACGGCGTCGCCCTTCTCGGTGCGGACCTTGCTGATCTGCTCGTCGAGCTCGGCGATCTCGGGGGTGGGTGACTTGCGGTTGATGCGCATGCGCGATCCGGCCTCGTCGATGAGGTCGATGGCCTTGTCGGGCAGGAACCGGTCGGAGATGTAGCGGTCGGCGAGGTTGGCCGCCGACACGAGTGCCTGGTCGGTGTAGCGGACCGAGTGGTGGACCTCGTAGCGGTCCTTCAGGCCCTGGAGGATTCGGATCGTGTCCGACACGGACGGCTCATCGACCTGCACGGGCTGGAACCGGCGCTCGAGGGCCGAGTCCTTCTCGAGGTACTTGCGGTACTCCTCGAGGGTGGTGGCTCCGATGGTCTGCAGCTCGCCACGGGCGAGCATCGGCTTGAGGATGGAGGCGGCGTCGATGGCGCCCTCGGCGGCACCGGCCCCGACCAGCGTGTGGATCTCATCGATGAAGACGAGGACGTCGCCGCGGGTCTTGATCTCCTTCAGGACCTTCTTGAGGCGCTCCTCGAAGTCACCTCGGTAGCGGCTGCCGGCAACGAGGGCTCCGAGGTCGAGGGTGTAGAGCTGCTTGCCCGTGAGCGTGTCGGGCACGTCACCCGAGACGATCCGCTGGGCGAGGCCTTCGACGATGGCGGTCTTGCCGACGCCGGGCTCACCGATGAGCACGGGGTTGTTCTTGGTTCGCCGCGAGAGGACCTGCATGACCC
>JAHEFX010000068.1 GCA_024639975.1 bacterium | reverse complement strand
CCTGACGAAGTCGACCCCGAAGACATCTCCGAGACCCTGCAGCACTACCGGTGCTCGGTGTGTGGCGCCGAGGTCACGATGACCATGGCCAACAACATCGAGGTCTCGAACCCCCGCCACTGCCGCGAGGACATGACCCTCGTGTGGCGACCGTAATGGGCGCTCCGGTCTTCAGGACCTGAGTACGAGGTGAAGCCGCGCCGCTGGGAGCGGCCCGGCTACTTGTACCCGAGCGTCATGAACATGCCGACGGCCAGGGCGCCGAGGCCCGGGAGCAGCATGATGCGATCGAGGGTGAAGATGTACGTGGCGATGATCGTCAGGACACCGAGGCCCATCAGGGCGAACATGACTGGCGCGTACCAGGACGGCGACTGGGGACCGGACGAGGTCTGGGAGACCGGGCTCTTCGACTGGGTCGGACCGCGGTTGGTGTTCTTGCGCTTCTTCGAGACGGGCATGGCCCGCAAGTGTATCGGGCGCCTGTTCCAAGGCCCGGTCGGTTGCCTACCCTCCCGGCCATGCCGAAGGTGCTCGTCGTCGACAACTACGACTCGTTCACGTACAACCTCGTCCAATACCTGGGGGAGTTGGGGGCCGAAGTCGTCGTGGTCCGCAATGACGAAGCCCGCCCGGACGACCTCACCGAATCCGGCATCGATCGACTCGTCATCTCCCCCGGTCCCGGCACGCCCGCCGACGCCGGCAACTCCGCCGACTTCCTCCAGCGCTTCGGCGTGGAGCGACGGATCCCGACACTCGGTGTGTGCCTGGGGCACCAGGTGATGATCGAGCACTTCGGCGGCAAGATCGTCCTGGCTCGCGAGCCGCGGCACGGGAAGACATCGACCATCCGCAACGACGGCAAGGGCATCTTCTCCGGGCTGGCCCCCGAGTTGGTCGCCACCCGGTACCACTCGCTCACCGGCGAGGAGATCCCTGAGGTACTCGAACCCACGGCGTGGGCGGTCGACGACGACACGATCCAGGGAGTCCGGCATCGGGATCTCCCGATCGAGGGCGTCCAGTTCCACCCCGAATCCGTGCTCACCGAGGCGGGCAAGGACATGCTCGCCACCTTCCTCTCCGACTGAACCAAGAAAAGGGGCCCGGCTTGCGCCGGGCCCCTTCGGGTGGGGGATTGGGCATCCCCTGGGAGGTGGGTACAGGGAGTACGTAGCCCCACGCCGGGCGGATGGGATCACGCCGGGATTCCTGAGAAGAGGACGAGCATCAGGACCAGCGCCGAGATGATCGCCAACGCTCCGAGCCATTCGAGCCGGCGGCTCGTCGTGGAGTACCACCCGTCGAGCACCCGGTTCACGAGCGGCATCACCAACCAGGTGAGGGCGACGACGCCGGCGGCGTTGGCGACCAATTGGGCGAGCGTCGGCCATTCACCCAGGAGTGGCGTGACCAGGCGGGACAACAGCCATGCGGTCGGGAACAACGCCAGGGTCACGGCGAACGCCTGCTTCCAGCGTGCCGGAGCCTTCTGGTCGGGAGCGGACGCCTCGGGGAACCAGCCACCGAGGCCCCCGCCGACGGTGTGGAAGTCCTCGGCGACCACCAGCTCGGAGAGGCGATCCCGGACCGTCGACCGCTCCGGACTGGCCATCCACCGCTCGAGGGACGCGGCGTTGGCGAACCGGAAGAGCAGCGTCCACTCATCCGAGCCGGAGACGGGTCGGAACAGCTCCGCGTCGATGTAGCCGGGCGCTTTCGTCGCCAGGGCGATCAGCTCGCGTTGGCGTGATTCGAAGGCGGCCTCCTTCCCGGGGACAGGACGTCGGGCCACGACAACGGCGACGGGGGCCGTCGGTCCGCGTGGCGTGGCGATGACATGTTCGTCGAGCTCTTCGAGGATCTCGGCCGCCTCGGCGATGTGTGCCCGGCGGACCTCCGATGTCAACCAATCGGCGAGGTGCTCGGGGGTGTCGAAGTGGAGCACGATCACCCAGTCGTCCTGTACGCCCTCGGTCGGGGCGATGATCTCGATCCCCTCGAATCCGGTGAACGATCGCGCTTCCGAGACGATCCCGGCCTGCCATTGGCGGTAGGCCTCCTCGGCGCCGGTCCGGGTCCGCTGGGTGATGACGACGGTGGCCGAGTTGTTCACAGGCGGTCCAGTAGCCAGCCCGACATGCGCCGGCGGACCATGCCACCCACGGCCAGTGGGAAGGCGTCGAACGCATGCGGCGCGCCGGGCCAGATCTCCAGGTCCGTCGGAATCCCCGCTTCGGCCCAGCGTTCCGCCAGCAGGAGGGAGTCGTCCAGCAGCGGGTCCTCGGTACCCACTGTGAACAGCGCCGGCGGAAGCCCGGTGAGGTCGGCCAGCAGGGGTGAGGCGTAGACGTCCGCATGGTCGGCTCCGTAGGCGTCGTGCATGAACTCGAGCAGCGGAGCAGACAGCACCAGGTAGCGGTTCCCCCAGGTGAGCCTGGAATCGAGCGGCGCCATCGAGTAGCCGCCATACACGAGATTCGCTCCGACGAATCGATTCAGGGGTGCCCCCGAGTCCCGCAACCGCAGGAGGGTCCCCACCGAGAGGTTCGCTCCGGCCGATTCCCCGCCGATGAGCAGTGGCAGGTCGGCGAGGTCCGGGTCGTCGAGGATCGCTCGCGCCACGGCGACGCCGTCGTCGAGACCGGCCGGGTAGGGGTGCTCGGGGGCGAGGCGGTAGTCCACCGAGACGACCACGGCGCCGAGCTTGCGGGCGAGGCCCTCGTGCTGGCGGTCCTGTCGACCGGCGGAACCGAGGATGAAGCCGCCGCCGTGGAAGTGCAGGTAGACGGCCCGTGGGCTCTCGGGCCGGACCACCCGGCAGGGCACGCCCCCTATCAGTTCGTCGGACGCCAGACCGCGGCCGGGAGCATCGAGATCCATCGGCCAGTACTCGGCCCGCAGCCATTCGGCGTCGAGCCGCGGAGGCGGGTACGTGCTGTTGGCTGCGTTGAAGCCGGCGAGCTCCCGGGCGGCGATGCCCGGTATGTCGATGGTCTCGGTCCGGAGCACGTCAGCGGGCCAAGCGGCCCCGGTTGGCGAGTTCGTCGGCGTGCTCGTTCCACTCGTGGCCGACGTGGGCCTTGATCCAGCGGACGGTGAGCTCGGGCCGCTCGGCCAGCAGGTGGTAGAGCTCCTTGACCAGGTCGAGGTTCTGCACCGGTCCCGTCTTGCGCTTCCAGCCGCGCTTCTCCCAACCGGCAGCCCATTCGTTGACGGTCTGCACGGCGAGGTTCGAATCGGACCAGAGGGTGACCGGCGTGCCCTCCGGCACCATGCGGGCTCCCTCGATGAGGGCCTTCAGCTCCATCCGGTTGTTGGTCGTATCCGGTTCGCCCCCGGAGCGCTCTTCGCGGACCACGCCGTTCTCAACCCAGACAGCCCCCCAACCCCCGTTGCCGGGATTGGGGTCTGCCGATCCATCGGTGAAGACCCCGTCACTCGGGCTTTCGGCGGGTGCCGACGGCTTCCGGCTACCTCCGGACGACTGCTTCCTGGGCCGGCTGTCCCTACAGCTGCGACAGCGGCTCGGCGTCCAACCGGGGTACTTGTCGACGACGGCCTGGGGCAGATCGAAGGGGCTTCCACAGTCGCCGCAGGTGTATTCGGGCATCAGGTCGAGGGTTCCTCGTCCTCGGTCGTCGGCTCGGGCTGAGCCGGATCAGACGTCGACTCCTCGTCCGACCAAGGATCTGTTTCCTCGGGCTCCGCTGCAAGCCCTTGCTCGGAGGACTCGGTGGCAGGTTCGGATTGGTCCGTCGTCGGGTCCTGTTCGATGTCGTCCTCCGCCATGGTGCCGGCATCTTCGGGGTCGACCTCGCCGGTTGGAGTTTCGTCACCGTACGTCGACTCGTCGACGGTGGGATCCCGCACCACCGCGGCACCGGAGATGACCTCCATGGCGGCGGCGTGTGCCCGGGATTCCTCCAGTTGGCGCTCGGCCTGTCTCCGGCGGACCTCGTCCGGGAGCCCCTTCTGGGCCACTTGGTCGATGACCCATTCGGGTTTGCGTTCCCACCACCCGGTGGGGATGCGCAGGGTGCGCTCGCCGTCCCACGTGGCTCCCCAGGGGTCGCTGGGGATGCCGCCGGCATTGGTGAGGTGCAACAAGAGGCTCTTCCCGTCGCTCGACACATCTTCGATCTGGGTCCAACCGATGTCGGATCGCCTGCCGAGCGGTCCCGACAGGGGGACCTGCACTCCTGACGTGTCGGCGCGGAAGACGCGGCGAGGGGCGATGAGCTCCTTGAGGCCGAACAGGATCATCCCGGCACCGATCACACCGAGGAGCGCGGCGAGGATGTCGTCCCGGGGCTCCCAGGCTTCGGGATCCTTGGACCCGTAGGACCAATCGATGATGGCGTCGAAGAAGCCGCCGATGCCCCAGACGTAGTCGAGCACGAGCAGCACGAGCGGCACACCGGCGAGGGCGACGACCAGTGCCCTCCAAGGCGACCGACGGACGACGACCTTCTCCGAGCGGCTCATGCCACACCCAGGTCGGCCGGTACGAACAAGGGCTGGTAGGGAATGCCACGATCGGCCATCCCCGCAGCGACCGCACCGTCGGATCGATCCACCAGGCAGATGGCCTGGATCGGCTGGAGACCTTCTTCGACCGCTGCGTCATGGGCCTCGAAGAACGCACCACCGGTCGTCGACGTGTCCTCGAGGAGGCACACCGGCGAGCCGGCGACGACCGGTCCGACCAGGCGACCTCCGGTGCCGTGCTGCTTTGCCTCCTTGCGGATGGAGAAGGCGGTCAGCGTGCTGCCCGCCGCCGCCCCGACCATGGCGGTGGCCATGGCGATCGGGTCGGCGCCCATGGTTAGGCCGCCGACGGCCACCACATCGGGATTGAGGGCCTCGTAGACGGCAGCTCCCACGAGGTGGCCGCCGAACCCGTCGAACGTGGTCTGACGGGCATCCAGGTACCAGTCCGCCACCTGCCCGGACCGCAGCGTGAACGGTCCGTCGGTGCGGAGGGCGTGCTCCTTCAGGTGCTCGAGGAGGGCGTCTCGGGGGGACATCCGGGTGCAGGGTAGAGGTGGCGGTGGGGTGGACGAGGCACCGACCTAGCCTCGACGGCAATGGAACTCGTTCTCATCCGACACGGCGAACCCGCTTGGGTCGAAGACGGCCGCACCAGCAATGACCCCGGCCTCACGCCGAGGGGTTTCGAGCAGGCCGAGGCACTGCGGACCCACTGGGCGCTCGAGGGAGCGACCGACCTGTGGGTCTCGCCCTACAAGCGTTCGCAACTGACGGCGGTACCGGTGGCAGACGCCCTGGGCATCGAGCCGACGACCTACCAATTCCTCGCCGAGGTCACCAACCCGCCCTCCTGGCATGGCGGGACCCCGGAGGAGGTGGCCGAGGCGCTCGACGAGTTCCGGAGGCGCCACCCCGACGAGTGGTGGGCTGGCTTCGATGGGGGGGAGACCGTCCGGGACTTCCACGATCGCGTGACCACGGGCTTCGAGCAAGCCTTGAAGAACCTCGGCTCGTCCCGCACGGTCGACGATCCGATCCTTTGGGATCACGATCTCGATCGGCGGATCGTGATCGTCGCCCACCAGGGCACCAACGCCATGCTGTTGATCACCCTGCTCGGGCTCGACGTGGTCGCTTGGGAGTGGGAGCGTTTCTACTCTGCGCACGCATCGGTGGCCGTCGTCGAGACCTCCCGGATCGGGCCCAGCAAGGCCTTCTCCCTCCGGGCGTTCTCCGACACGAGTCACATCCCCCGAACCATGGTGACGAGATGACCCGGATTGGCGCCCACGTACCAGCAGCCGACCCGCTCGCAGCCGCCCTCGAGCGGGGAGCCGACGTCGTCCAGGTCTTCCTGTCCAATCCCCAATCGTGGAAAGCACCGAAGGAGCGGGAAGATGCCGAGGCGCTGCTGGCTTCCGAGGTCGGCATCTACGTCCACGCCCCCTACCTCGTGAATGTGGTCTCCCCCAACAACCGGGTCCGGATCCCGAGCCGCAAGATCCTGCAGCAGACGGCCGACGCAGCCGCCGCGATCGGCGCTCTGGGACTCATCGTCCATGGTGGGCACCTGACCGACGAGTCGGAGCCGACGACGGAGGGCTACACCCGTTGGCGCAAGGCCCTGGAGAGCCTCGACACCGAGGTTCCGATCCTGATCGAGAACACGGCGGGTGGTGACCGGGCGATGGCCCGCCGGCTCGACGTGTTGGCCGAACTCTGGGACGAGATCGGCGACCTGGGACCCGGCTTCTGCCTCGACACCTGTCACGCATGGGCGGGTGGCGAACCGCTCGACGAGGTGGTCGGGCGAACGCTCGAGATCACCGGGCGGATCGACCTCGTCCACGGCAACGACTCCAAGGACGCCTTCGACTCGCGCCGGGACCGGCACCAGAACCTCGGCCGGGGCGAGATCGATCCGGATGGGCTCACCAAGGCCATCCTCGGGTCGGGCGCACCGGTCGTCGTCGAGACCCCCGGCGAGGCCGAGGACCAGGCCGCCGACATCGCCTGGCTCCGCGCCCGCCTCTAACCCCCAACCCAGGGTTCTGGTTCCGGTCCGGGACCGAACCGCGGGCCGAGATTCCGCCCTGTGCGGAATGACAACCCAGGGTTCGCTAGACACCGACTCGGCCGGATGGGACACCGACGATTACCATGTGGTCAGACACCGGTGACCCCTGGCGGCATCGGAGGTCGTCGCAACCCCAGAACCACATCGCCCCAGAGATTCCCCCAACCCACCGAGGTGGGGAGAAGGAGCGCCCCGATGACCGATCGCAAGCAGGTCACCGTCCGCCACGTCCGTGCCCGCAAGGGTGGCGAGCCCCTCGTCATGCTCACCGCCT
Source organism: bacterium (assembly GCA_024639975.1). GTDB lineage: Bacteria > Actinomycetota > Acidimicrobiia > Spongiisociales > JAENVV01 > JAHEFX01. The sequence continues at coordinate 4,944 of JAHEFX010000068.1, read as the reverse complement.
ACGACGCCCCCACGGCTTCGATCGCCTCCGAGGCCGGCGCCGACATCATCCTCGTCGGTGACTCCGTCGCCAACGTCGTGCTCGGCCACGAGACCACGCACGCCGTCGACGTGGATGTGATGGTCCACCACACCGCCGCCGTGGCCCGAGCCAACCCGCACTCGCTCATCGTCGGCGACCTCCCGTGGATGAGCTACCACGTGACGGAGGCCGAGGCCATCCGCAACGCCGGCCGCTTGATCCGAGAGGGCGGTGCCCAGGCGGTGAAGCTCGAGGGCGGCGTCAAGCGCATCCCTATGATCCGGGCGATCCTCGATGCCGAGATCCCGGTGATGGGGCATCTGGGCCTGACCCCCCAGTCGGTGCTTTCAATGGGATATGCCGTCCAGGGCAAGGCCGCCGATCAGGCGAAACGGTTGGTGGAGGAGGCGAAGGTCCTCGACGAGACGGGCGTCTTCGCCATCGTGCTCGAGGGGGTTCCCGAGACGGTTGCGAAGGCCGTCACCGATGCCGTGTCCGTGCCGACGATCGGCATCGGGGCCGGCGCCGGTACCGATGGCCAGGTGCTCGTCTGGCACGACGCGACCGGATTCCACGACGGGCACTACCCCAAGTTCGCCCGCAAGTTCGCCGACCTTCGGTCTGCTGCCGTCGAAGCGCTCACGGAGTATGCGGCAGGAGTTCGCGACGGATCCTTCCCTTCCGAGGCCGAGACCTACCGTATGTCGGACGAGGAGCGAGAGGCGTTCCTCTCCGAGGAGGAACCGTCCACCGACTACGTGCCGTCGTCCTGGGTCTGATCCTCGCCGGATGCACCGTCGGCGGGGACGCCACCACGACCCCGCCCGACACGGCGACCACCACGACGACCGCCGTCACGACGACGACGGTTCCGGCTGCGGCGCCGACCACGACCACGGGCCCTGCCACGACGACCCAGCCGGGTCCTCCGGGCACCGGCGACGTCGAAGGTTTCGAGTTGGTCGAGATCGAGTTCGACGGCGAGGTTCTGGCAGTCGCCCTCGCGGACGATCGCGGCCTCCGAGCCAGGGGCCTGATGGGCGTCGAGGACCTCGGCGACCTCGCGGGGATGCTGTTCTCGTGGGGTGAGCCGACGGCCTCGGTGTTCACGATGAAGGACACGCTGATCCCGCTCGACATCGCATTCCTGGACCGAGATGGCGTCGTGCTCGGAGTGTTGGAGATGACCCCGTGCGACGCGACACCGTGCCCCAACTACGCGATCGACCCCGTGTACTGGCACGCCCTCGAGTCACCGCTCGGGTCCTTGGGGCTCGAGGTCGGGGACGAGGTCGGTCTCCCCTAGGCGTACGGGGCGGGTGGCGCTACGCTCCCACTCGCTCCATTCGGAGCAAATCGAATCATGTCCCCTGCCCCTTCGAGGGGCCTTCCCCACCGGATGTCCACAGGAGGTACCACCATCGTGCGTTCGTACGAGGTAATGACCATTCATCGACCCGAACTCCAAGAGGTCGAATTCCGCGCCAAGGTCGACGAGATCGGCGCGCTGCTCGGTGCACGCGGTGCCGAGGTGACCGATACGGATCTCTGGGGCAAGCGCCGCTTCGCCTACGAGATCGACCACCTCACCGAGGGCTTCTACTCCGTCGTCTCGTTCGACGTGTCCGAAGACCTCACCGCGGTCGACGACCTGGATCGGGCACTCAACCTGTCCGATGCCGTGATCCGTCACAAGATCGTCCGGACGGACGACAACTAGCCCGACTTCCCGTCACACCCATCCGCGAGGATGGTGCAGGCGGGAGCACCAAGCATTGAAGGGACCAAGACCATGAGCAGAGGAAACTCGGTAACCGTCGTCGGCAATCTCACCCAGGATCCGGAACTCCGGTACACGTCGTCTGGCACGGCCATGGCGAACATCGCCGTCGCCGTCAGCCGGCGATACCAGCGCAACAACGAGTGGGAGGAGGAGACCTCCTTCTTCCGCGGCACGCTCTGGCGTGAGCAGGCCGAGAATGCCGCCGAGTCGCTCCACAAGGGTGATCGCGTCATCATCGACGGCAGCCTCGAACAGCGCACCTGGGAGACCCCCGAGGGCGACAAGCGCTCCGTTGTGGAGCTTCGCATCGACGACATCGGCCCGAGCCTGCGTTGGGCGACTGCGACCGTCAACAAGACGGCCAGGTCCGGCGGTAGCGGCAGTGGCAGCTGGGGAGGCGGCGGAGGCCAGTCCATTCCCGCAGCGCCGGTCGCCCGCGATGACTTCGGTCCCGACGAAGCCCCGTTCTAAGGAAGGATTCAACCCATGGCGTCACGTAAGAATCGTCGCCGCAAGCGCGTGGACAATCGTTCGCGCCAGCGTCGACCCCGCGCCCCCCAGCCCTGCCCGGAGATCGATTGGAAGGACGTAGCGACCCTTCGCAAGTTCATGTCGGACCGCGGCAAGATCCGCGCCCGTCGTGTGACCGGTCTCGACGAGCAGTGCCAGAAGAAGGTCAGCACCGCCATCAAGAACGCTCGCGAGATGGCACTTCTCCCCTACACGAACCGATGAAGCTCATCCTCATCGCAGACGTGGATGGGCTCGGCAAGGCCGGCGACATCGTCGACGTTGCCGACGGCTACGGCCGCAACTACCTGCTGCCCGAGCGCAAGGCCGAGAAGGCCACCGAAGGAGCCGTCCGCAACGCCGAGCGCGTCGTGGAGGCCCGCCGTGAAGCCGAGGCAAAGGCAAAGGCCGACGCCGAGGGCATCGCCAAGAGCCTCGTCGGCACCCGGGTGGTCATCGCCGCCCAAGCCGGTGACGAAGGTCGCCTGTTCGGTTCCGTCGGGGTCGCCGACGTCGCCGAGGGCATCGAGAAGTTCACCGGTGTCGAGCTCGACCGCGGGACCATCGACCTCGCTGCTCCGATCAAGGCGATCGGCCTCCACGAGGTCCAGATCAAGCTCCATTCCGAGGTGGTATTCCCCCTGACCATCGACGTCATCCCGGCGTAGTCCGTGTACGACGGTCAGGAACCGCCTCCCGACTTCGAACCGCCCGCCGGGGCACCCTCGCGGGTGTCCCGGTCGGGCGGTTTGCGCGTTCCTCCCCACAACCGTGAGGCAGAGGAGTCGGTGCTCGGTGCGCTCCTGCTGTCGCCCGGTGCCGTCAATGACGTGATGGACCGCCTCGAATCGGCCGATTTCTACGTCCCGGCGAACCAAGCGGTCTTCGAGGCGATCTCGTCGCTCTACTCGTCCAGCCAGCCGATAGATGCGATCACCGTCGCCGACCAACTCCGCAACCAGGGCGAGTTGGATCGACTCGGCGGGATCACCTTCCTCACCGACCTGTCCGAGGTCGTCCCGACGGCGGCGAACGTCGAGTACTACGCGGCCATCGTCTCGGAGCAGTCGATGCGCCGACGGCTCCTCGAGGCCGGCGCGACCATCGGCCAGCTTGCTACCGACACTTCCGAAGAGATCGACTGGGTGCTCGACTCCGCCGAGCAGGCGATCTTCGCCGTGGCCGAGAAGAAGGTCGGCGACGGGCTGTCATCGATCGGTGCCCACATGGACTCCACGATCGCCCAGATCGAGGAGATGGAAGCCACTTCAGGAACCATCACCGGTCTCCCGACCGGCTTCCGCGACCTCGACGAGAAGCTCTCCGGCCTCCAGAAGACCAACCTGGTCGTGGTGGCCGCCCGGCCCGGTATGGGCAAGTCGGTGCTCGTGCTGAACATGGCCCGCAACATCGCCCTCAAGGGCGGCACGGTGGCGGTCTTCTCGCTCGAGATGAGCAAGGAGGAGATCATCCAGCGGCTGATCTGCTCCACCGGCCGCATCGACAACTCGAAGCTGCGGGCGGGCCGACTCGGCGCCGACCTCTGGCCCCGGGTGCTCGACGCCGCCGACAAGCTCTTCAAGGCGCCGATCTTCGTGGACGAGTCGTCCTTCCTGACGGTCACCGACGTCCGGGCGAAGTCCCGGCGGCTCCAGCGCAAGCACGGCCTCGACCTGGTGGTCGTCGACTACCTCCAGCTGATGCAGGGACGATCCCGGGAGAACCGCCAGCAGGAGATCGCCGAGATCAGCCGAGGCCTCAAGAACCTCGCCCGCGAGCTCGACGTCCCGATCATCGCCGTGTCCCAGCTGAACCGTGGCCTGGAGGCCCGTACCGACAAGCGTCCCCAGCTGGGTGACCTTCGCGAATCGGGCGCAATCGAGCAGGACTCCGACATCGTCCTGTTCATCTACCGCGACGAGTACTACAACCCCGAGTCCGAGCAGCGGGGTACGGCCGAGGTCCAGATCGCCAAGCACCGCGCCGGCGCCACCGGCCGCGTCTTCATGTCGTTCGCCCCCTCGTTCACGACCTTTGGCGACCTCGCCAAGGACCCCCAGCTCTAGGCCCATAGGATCGGCGTCGTGGACGTCACCGAATCACTCCTCGTCGCACTCCTCGTTGGGCTCTTCTTGTTGGCGGTCTTCGTCGCTGCCGGCGAGACGGCACTCATTCGCACCCCTTCGATCCGCGTCGAGCACCTGGTCGCTGAGGGACGGCGCGGAGCCACCCGACTCCAGCGATTGGTCGAGCGGCTCCCGACCGTCCTGAACGCCATCCTCCTGACGGCCCTCCTCGCCCAGATCGGTGCAGCCACGGTCACAGGCCTCTTGGCCGAACGGTGGTTCGGCTCCTTCGGTGTCACCATTGCCTCGGTCGTCCTCACGGTCGTGCTCTTCGTCTACGCCGAGGCGATCCCCAAGACCTACGCCGTCCGTCACTCGGACCAAGTGGCCCTGGCGATGTCGGGTCCGATCGCCGGGCTCGAATTGGTGCTCCGCCCGATCGTGGCCGTTCTCGTCTGGTTCGCGGACCTCCAGATGCCTGGCAAAGGCATCACCACCAACCCAACCATCACCGAGGGTGAATTGAAGCTCCTCGCCGAGAAGGCCGCCTCCGAGGGACAGATC
>JAHEFX010000153.1 GCA_024639975.1 bacterium | reverse complement strand
AGATCAGGCCCGAGCTCACCACCTGGGCGGCCATCGGCCTGATCCTGGTGATGGTCGGCGCCACGATCTTCCACGTCGGCCGGGAGGAGTACCAGTCGATCGGGTTCAATGTGTTCCTGATCATCGCCCTCGGCTACATCGCCTACGGCCGCACCCGACTCGCCCCCTACGAGACCACCGCCGCGTAACCGGAACACCACCACCCACGAACCTCGACCCCGGCCCCGGCCGGGGTCGAGTCGTTCCCACACCAAGTATCAAGAGATCCCGGCGGTCAGGTGCCCTTCCGGAGGGATCCTCCCGCAGCGGGGTGCCCTTCCGGAGGGATCCCCCCGGAGGGGGGATGGGCCCCGCCCGACGAACTCGGTTGGGAGGGGGAAGTCCTCTTCCGAGGGATCCTCCCGCAGCGGGGTGCCCTTCGGGAGTGATCCCCCCGGAGGGGGGATGGGCCCCGCCCGACGAAGTCGGGTGGGAGGGGGGCTGCCCTACCCGAGCAGCTCCCTCTGGTTGGGTGACGGGAACCGGTGCTTGAACCGGGTCTCACCCACCAATGCCCGCAACCGACCGATCTCGACCGCCAGCAGCGATTCGTCGACCGGCTCGTAGAGCTCGTAGGCGATCTCCCCGTCGGGTCGCTGCGTCCACCCACCGACGATGCGGCCGTCGGCCCAAATGGTCGGCCCCAGGTTCCCGTTGCGATCAGAGACCCTGGGCAGGAGGGCCGGGTCCAAGTACCAGTCGCGCTCCTTCCAGCCCATCGTCGTCGGGTCCAAGCCGGGCAGCACCGCCACCCATGGGTCCGGGTCATCGACCGGGTCGACGTCGTCGGCCAGCACCCAGCCGGTCCCTTCGTCCAGGGACACCTCGACTGCTTCCAGCTCGGCCAACGCCTTGCGCACGGCGGTCTTCGTCCAGCCGGTCCACCAGGCCAGGTCGGTCTCGGTGGCGGGCCCGAACGATGACAGGTACCGGCGGAGCATCCCGGCGTGTCGCCCCTCTTCGGTCGGGAACCCGATCCATGGGGCCACCCACCGGTACTGGGATGTGTTCCAGGTGTCGGGTCGCTCGCGGATCGTCCGACCATCGAAGCCGGCGTGTAGCAGCGCCCAGGACAGCATCGAGATGGAGGTCTCGTATGACTTGCCCTCGCCGATGGTGACCCGCTCCGCCAGGTGGGGGAGTCGCTCGCCGACCTCTTTCGTCGAGATCGGTTCGTCGCCCATCAAGTCGGCCACGTCGTCGATCGAGGCAGCGAACCGGGCCGGCTCCCAGTCGAGCATCTTCAGGTGCCGTTTCAACTCCTTGTCACCCACCCGGATCGTCGACGAGGCGTGGGCGTCGACGGCGCCCTCGGGCGTGAACACCCAGAGCGTCCGTCGCATCCCGTGGTGGCGGACGACCGACCGGTCGACATACAGCGCCTTCTCGACAGCGGCTATCGACGGGTTGCCCATGCGCATGCCGACAGCCAGATGGGGGGTGACTGGATCGGCCGAGTGGAGGGCGGCCAGCGACTCGGTTGTCGCGGCCACGTCGTCGGTCCTCGCCGACGGCAGCAGGCGATGGCGCCGGGCAAGCCGTGCTCGTCGGTGGTCGGTGGTGATCAGAGGGAGGTCAGCCATGCCTTGGTCTCCTCGGGGGAGCTGTGGACGATCCAGGCGAGGTGCGCCCACTGCGGGTCCGCCTGCGCTTCGAGGTACTTCTGGCGGTTGGCGTCATAGGTCGTCCATGCCCACCGGATGATGTTCTGCTCGGGGTCGAGGCGGTAGAGGTTCGTCCACGGCTCCCGGTTGCCGTTCCAGAGCTCTTGGCGGGTGAGCACTCTCCGCAGGGTGCGGGTGGTCACTCTTCGCATGACGAGCCGCTTCGGGTAGTCGAGCCAGACGATGCTCTCGGCTCGTGGCCAGGTGACGGGTCGGGTCCGGGAGTAATTGCCGTCGACCACCCAGGCGTCGCCCGTGGTCGCCCGGGAGAGGGCAGCGTCGAGCTCGGCGTCGGGCGTCCACTCCCAATCCGGCCGGTGATATAGGGCGTCGATCTCGACATGGGGGATGCCGAGCCGCTCGGAGATGACCCGGGCCACGGTCGTCTTCCCCGAGCCCGAGGTGCCGACGACGACGAAGCGGCTCACATCCCGACGCGGGCGCCCATCTCGGCGACCAGCGCCTGCAGGCCCGAGAGCGGTCGGATCATGACGGTGAACTCGGTGATGAGTCCGTCCTCGCCGGTCTTGAGGTAGTCCCAGCCCATCAGGTCCTTGTCGCCGACCCGGGCTTTGAACACCAGGCCGTGGGACCCATCGCCCTCGAGCTCGTCCAGGTACTCGAAGTCCTCGAACACCTCGATGACGTTCTTGAGGAGGAACGCCACGGCGTCCTTGCCCTCATAGGGCCGGTGGACGGCAGGAGAGAGGAACCGGCAATCGGGATGCAGCAGCGCGACCACAGCCTCATGGTCTCCGGATTCGACTGCGGCTCTGAACGGGTGCATGCCGGGACGATAGGGAAGGGGAGAGCGTCAGCGGTTGGGTGGATGGATCTCACGGCCTCCCACCGTCGGCTCGCAGGCCGGAATCGCTTTCCGGCTCCCGTGTACCCACCGGTCGAGCGAGACGCCACAACGTGGACAGGTGGCGGCGATCGGGTTCAGCCGGATCGACCAATCCCGGACGTCGTGTCCGGCGTAGGCGGCTTGGTGGCGGATGTCGCGGAACCGTTCCTCGAGAGACGCCACGGTGTCAGTCGGCGTCGAACGTGCCGAACTGGCGGCCCAGGTAGAGGAGCGGTTCGGCATCGGGGCCGAGGTGCACGGCCCGGACCTCGCCGATCACGATGTCGTGGGTGCCCCTCGTCACGAGGGACTCGACGACGCACTCGAACGAGACCAACGCATCGGCGAGGACCGGCTGGTCGATCTCGCCCGTGACCCAGTCCCCGACCCCGAAGCGTTCCTCGCCCTGGAGGCCGGCCATGCCGGCGAAGGTCATGGCGACCTCGACCGCCGAGGCGGGGAGCACGTTGACGGCGAACCGCCCGCAGTCGACGAGTAGTGAGTGGGTGCCGGCCGTGCGGTTCACGCAGGCGAGCAGCATCGGCGGTTCGCCGGTGAGTGACGTGACCGCCGAGGCGGTGAGGCCGCCGCGGGTGGTCCCGTCCGACGTGGTGACGACGTTGACCGCGGCGGCCAGCCGGGACATGCCTTCGAAGAACTGCTCAGGTGACATCGGCGGTCTCCTCGGCGGGCGACTCGATCGCCGCCTTCAGCTTGAGGGCGGCGAGGAGGAGCAGGCCCTGGGTGACGGCGTTGCTTGTCTCCTCCACCCACTGCAAGGCGTTGGTCTGCTCGACGGCCGAGGCCATGCCCGAGAGGCCGATCACGAGGAAGAGGTGGATGCCCACGTACCAGCCGATGTGGGTGCCTTCGCGGCGGGCCCAACGCCAGAGGAGGATGATGAACACGACCTCGGCGATGGTGACCGCCGAGATGAAGAATCCGGACACGGCACCCTCACCGACGAACGACAGGCCGATGGCCGTTCCCCAGA
>JAHEFX010000067.1 GCA_024639975.1 bacterium | reverse complement strand
GGCACGTCACCCGAGACGATCCGCTGGGCGAGGCCTTCGACGATGGCGGTCTTGCCGACGCCGGGCTCACCGATGAGCACGGGGTTGTTCTTGGTTCGCCGCGAGAGGACCTGCATGACCCGCTCGATCTCCTTGGCCCGGCCGATGACCGGGTCGAGCTGGCGATCCTTGGCGACCTGGGTGAGGTTGCGACCGAACTGGTCGAGCACCGTGGAGCCGGATGACTCGGAGCGGGACGAGGAGCCGCCGCCGGAAGAGGCGGTGGGACGCTCCTCGCCGGGGGAACCGGAGAGCAGTTGGATGACGGCTTGGCGAACCTTGGGCAGGTCGGCGCCGAGCTTCTGGAGGACCTGGGCAGCGACGCCTTCACCCTCGCGGATGAGGCCGAGGAGGATGTGCTCGGTCCCGATGTAGTTGTGTCCGAGCTGCAGCGCCTCGCGGAGGCTGAGCTCGAGGACCTTCTTGGCACGCGGCGTGAAGGGGATGTGGCCGGACGGCGACTGCTGCCCCTGGCCGATGATCTCCACGACCTGCTCGCGAACCGACTCGAGGCTGATGCCCATGCCTTGCAGGGCCTTGGCGGCAACGCCTTCGCCCTCGGCGATGAGCCCGAGCAGGATGTGCTCGGTGCCGATGTAGTTGTGGTTGAGGCGTCGGGCCTCTTCCTGGGCGAGAACGACCACCCGGCGAGCTCGGTCCGTGAAGCGTTCGAACACTCGTGTCCTCCTGGGTGTTCAAGGGTCCCGGCCTCCCGGGACCAACGTCTGGTCAGTGTACCGACAGGCTGTTTCTAGCCCTTCGGTCTTCATTCGATGGGTGTATCGGTACGAACCCGATCCGGGCTGAGGATGTTCCTAGGCGGGTCGTTCGAGGCTCAGGCGGTCCCGGACGGTCGAGTAGTTGGGCCCGCCGAGGCGGCCGATGACATCGGTCACCGCCGGGTCCACCCGGGTCCCGTCGAGCGCCTCGTCCGTGACGTGGAACGCCACGACCTCTCCGAACACCACTGCCGCGGCCTCCAACCGGTGGACATCGGCGAGCCGGCACTCGATCGCGGCCGGCGCCTCGACCACATAGGGGGCCGCGACCTTGATGCCTCGGGCGGGGGTCACGCCGGCGAGTTCGAACTCGTCCACATCGGCTGGCACGGTGGCGGCGGTCTCGTTCATGCGCACGGCCAGGGCATGGGAGACGAACGACACGGTGAACTCGCCGGCCGCCTCCGCGTTGGCGAGCGAGTCCTTGTCCTCCCGGCCGTCGGGCAGCTGTGGGCAGAAGAGCACGGTGGGCGGGTCGGCCGACGCCACGGTGAAGAACGAGTACGGGGCGAGGTTCGCGACCCCGTCCGGTGAGCGGGTGCCTACCCACGCGATGGGACGCGGGACGACCAAGCCCGTGAGCAGTTTGTAGGCGTCGCGCCAGCCGAGCTCGTCGGCATCGAATGTGGCCATGGGTACCCGGTCCTGTCTGGGGGCCGCTTGCGTAGAGTAGGAAGACAACCTGTCCACAGAAGGAGCGCCCATGGCGAGCTTCGACGTGATCACCCTCACGAGAGGCGATGTTCGGCCTGATGACCGGACCTACGCGGAGGAGAAAGTCCTCGGACTCGAGAAGGTGGCCTCCCGGCCGATCATCAAGGCCCGACTGAAGCTCACCAAGCAGGAGACGCCGCACATCGCCACCCCGGCAATCGCGCAGGTCAACCTCGACATCGCCGACGGGCACTTCGTCCGGGTCCGCATCGAGGCCGGCACGATCCGTGAGGCTGCCGACCTGATGGTCGACCGGGCGTCCCGCAAGCTCCGCCGGATCGGCGAGCGCTACGAGTCCCGCCGCCACATGGGCGGCGACGCCTGGCACCACGGCGACGAGCCAACCACCCGCCCGAGCTACTACCCCCGCGAGGAGCACGACCGCGAGTTGGTGCGCCGCAAGGCCGTCGGGACCCACGAGTCCACCGTCGACGAGGCCGCCTGGGACATGTCCCAACTGGACTACGACTTCTTCGTCTTCCGCGACGTCGAGACGGGCAAGGGAGCGATCCTCTATCACGTGGACGAGGGCGCCGAACTGATGGTGCGCTATGCCGACGGGCAGCCGGATCCCGCCCCGAAGTACGCATCGATGGTGAAGGGGATCGACCCGACGCCCGCGCCGTCGCTCTCGACGGATGAGGCGGTGCGGACCCTCGTGCAGTCGAGTCTGCCGTTCGTCTTCTTCGTCGATGCGGACAGTGGGGAACCGTCGGTGACGTACAACCGCTACGACGGCCACTACGGGCTGCTGACCACCCGCTCCTGAAGGGTCGTCGGCGCAACGGAGTCGGGTTCGAGCACTCGTGTTCTCAGGCGAGGTCGTGGGCGATCTGGTCGATCGCCACCGATGAGCCTGGTCCTCGATCCAGAAGTCGTCGCCGATGGAGACGAGTTTCTCCTGCATCTTGTACCGGGTGGCGCTGCCGCCCAGCCCGAACGCCTGACGCGCGTCCCGACGCTCCTCGCGCCGTTCCTGTCTCCGGTCCCCTAGGAGGCTAGGTCCGGTCAGGTCCGGGACGCAGTGACGAGTTCTTCGCACCTAGCCTTCGATCCGTGACGGGGACCTCGACGCCTGCGTTTCGCCCAGCTCCGATCGCAATCGCCTGGGTACTGGCGGTCGGCGTCGACCTCTTCTTCAACGCCGGCTTGTTCGGTGCGCTCTTCGACCAGGGGGCCGAATCGTCGCTCCTGCCCGACGACGTGCTCTTCGCTCGGATCCCGGTCGCCTACGCGGCGCTGGTGGTGGGCGTCGCCGCGCTGGGGTGGCTCCTCGATGCGTCTGACGAGACGGGCGGTCGCCGCGGCGGCCTGATCGGGTCGCTGGCCGGCGGTACTTTCGCATCCCTCGGCGTGGTCAACCTGTGGACCGCCATCGAGTTGACCGGTGCATTCGTGGCTGCTGCCGTGGTCGTGCAGGTGGCCGAGTTCGGTGTGGCCGGTTGGTACCTGGGCGCCCATCGCGCCGGCCGGGCCAGGCCGTGGTTGGCGCTCGGCGCGGCGTTGGCCCTGGCCGGCGGCGGCATCGTCATCCAGAACCTCGCCGCCTGATTTCACCCGAACCGGACGGTTCGTTTGGAGAGTCCCCACCAGAAGCCGTCGATCAACGTCCGGGGCGTCTTCGTGTCGTCGAGGGCGGCACCCATCGCCACGAACAGCGGGGCGAAGTGCTCGGTGGTCGGGTGGGCAAGCGAGGCGTCGGGTGCCCGATCGGCGAAATCGACGAGCTCGTCGAAGGCCCGCCGAGTCAGCGCATCGTCCATCCAGTGGTCGAACTCCACCGACCACGACGGTGCGGAAGTCTGTCCGAAGGAGATCTCCCGCAGGTTGTGGGTGGTGAAGCCACTCCCAATGATGAGCACACCTTCGTCGCGCAGCGGCGCCAACCGTCGACCCACCTCGAGCAGCTCCTTCGGGTCCAGCGTCGGCATCGATACCTGTAGGACCGGGATATCCGCCTCCGGGTACATCTCGACGAGCGGCACGTAGGCCCCGTGGTCGAGTCCCCGGTCCGGGTCCTGGTGGATCGGCCGGCCGGGTCGGGCGAGCAGCTTGGCCACGCTGTTGCCGAGCTCGGGTGCGCCGGGTGCCGGGTAGGTGACCTGGTAATACCGCTCGGGGAAACCGAAGAAGTCGTAGAACAGGGGCACGGTCCGCGTGGCCCCGATGGCCAACGGCGCCGACTCCCAATGGGCCGAGACCACGAGCACCGCCAGCGGGCGGTCGAAACCGTCCGCCATGCGCGCCAGCTCCTCGGTCCAAACGCGGTCGTCCGCCAGCGGCGGGGCCCCGTGGGACAAGAAGAGCGATGGTGTTCGCCTGGAGGGCTCAGCCACCGGTTCGTCTCCATGCGAAGCTCGCCATGCCGCTAGTCGGCCTCCACCAGACCGATCACCGGCTCGTGGCGGCGACGGGCGAGCACCACCACCGCAACGATGCCGAGCACCAGCAATGCCAGCGTCGAGACCAGCTCCCACTCGGTGTCGACGACGTCGGGGAACAGGACCTCGAACCCGTCCTCCCAGTTCTGTAGGCCGTGGAACAGCAGCACCGGCACCAGTGATCCCCCGGAGCCATTGAACAACCAGGCGAACACACAGCTGAGGCCGACGGCCACCAACAGGAACGCCACGATTGAGAGTGGATCCCGTCCGATGAGGACCGGCAGGTGCCAGAGGGCCCACAGGACGCCGATGCTCAAGGCGGCCGAGAGCGGGGAGAACCGTTCCTGCAATCTGGGCAGGGCGAACCCTCGCAATCCCAACTCCTCCCCCATCGCCCCACGCAGGAAGATCGAGACGAAGAGCCCCGAGCCGAGCGAGAAGAGGATCGTCCCCAGCGTGTCCGACTCCCACACGAGCCCGTTCTCGGTAGCCAGGATCGCAGCGATCGCGTAGAGAAACACCGGCAGCAGCCCCAGGGCGTACCAACCCCAGCCGATGTCGAACCGGATGAGGCGCCGCCCCAGCGTCCTCAGACCTTGGGCTCCAGCGGTCACGCCGATGGCGACCACACCCACGATGCTGAACGAGAAATCGATGAGCCGGGTGAGCAGGTAGAGCACCCATGCCGGGAGTGAGGCATCGACTTGGTCGAACTGCCCTGCTTCGATGGCGCCGATCAGATCGGTGGGGTTCTCTCCGGCAATCGCCCACAGCAGGCCCCACACACCCCACGCCAGCACGTAGGCGCCGACGAAGAACCAGACGACGTCCCCGAGCCCTCTCCGTTCCTCCATTCCGGGCGAGGTTAGGCGGTCAGCGGATCCCGGGCCGGCGGCGCAACGAGTAGAGCGGCAGGTCGCCGTAGCTCTTGGCGGTCGGCAGGGTGCCGACGTACTGGCAGTCGAATGACCGGTCGTCGCTCAGCACGGACAGGGAGGCGAACGGATGGGTGACGAAGATCTCCCCCTGTGGCGTCTTCGGTTCGATCCGAGCCGTCTCGGTGACGCCCGACCCGAACACGAGCGGCACTTCGGCAATCGGGTCCCATCCCTCGAACACCGGAGTGGCGTGGGCGGCAACCCGCAGCCCTCGGATGCCTTCGAGGCCCATGCGGGCGAAGTCCATCTCCGATACCGCTTCCTGGAGGGCGAGAGCGACTTGCGCTGCCGCCGGCACGTCGTCGATGACCAGGTAGAGGCCATCGCCCCAGGTGCGGGCCGAGCTGATGTCCTCCCGGTGCTCTCCGAGGACTCCTGCCAACTGCCCCATCACCTCTTCCTGGAATCGGAACACCTCGGCGTCGGTGAGCCGGGAGAACCCGGCGAAGTCGGCGAACAGCACGGCCTTCACCTTGCGTTTGGGCTCCATTGCCGGACCCGGATCACCGGGTGGCAGGCCGATGACCCTGCTCGACCGACCCGAGGCCCGCCAATGGGCTACGTCGGCCGACGTACCGGCCGTTGCCCCGGTCTCGACACCATCCCAGACCACGACCTGCTTGACCGGAGCAGCCAGGTGCCGGGCGCGTCGGATGGCATCACCCATGGCGATGCGGCCGCAGAACTCGAAGAGGGTCGGGTCATCGAGGTACTCGCTCCGGACGGCGGTGACCACACGACGGGCGGAAGCCAGGCACCGTTCGAAACGGCCCACCCACGACTCGCCGGCCGGGAGGACGGACGCCCGCACGAACTCGTCGCGGCCGAACGGCAGCACGACATGGAGCTCGGCACCACGATCGAGGAGGGCCTCGGCGGCGAGGATGTCGGCGCCGGCGGCCAACGAGCCGAACCCGAAACCGACGTTCAGCTCCTCGAACGCCTCGTCGAGCTGCTCGCGGACCGTGCTCTCGAGGCCGGCCGGGAACCGGCCTTCCTCGCCGGTCGGGAGGATGAGGTGCCCCGCGTAGTGGACGACTCCGGGGTTGCGGATCGGACCGAGGACCTCCCGGTCGATACCGACGAGGTCACAGACGATGCCGAGCTGGTGGAGCGTGGTGGCACGGGCTGCGTAGTTGTCGGCCTTGGCTCCCGCGGCTCGGCTGAGTGCCTCGGCGGCGCGGGTCTCGTTCCCCACGACGAGGGCAGCCTCGGCCTCGGTGACGCCATGCCAGTAGATGCCCTCCCCCGTCGGGGCCGGTGCAACCTCCAACGCGACCAAGGTCTCCGACGCCACCTTGTGGGCCTGATCGGTGTCGCCGGCAAGCAGCCACATGGTCGCCGCATTGCCGCCGACATAGGGTTCACCCGTCTTCTCGAAGATGGCGCCGTATCCCTCGGCCGACCGCCGGGCCCATTCCGTCGAGTCCTCGTCGCCGAGCAGCGCCATGTCCTTGTCGAGACGGGCCGCGAGGGCCGGGATGTCGACCGCGAGTCGGGGTGAGAGGGATTCGGCCGCGACCCGGCCGAGAGAGTATTGGTCGAAGAGGCGACGCGCCTGGACGGTGGAGCCGGCCTTGGCGGCTGCCTGCACGGCGAGGTAGCGGACCTCGGAGTCGGTGGAGCCGTTGTCGATCGCTGCGATGGCCGAGTCGAAGGCCGCGAGGTATTCCCCTCGCCGGATGGAGTCATGGATCGCGTCGATCCGGTCCTCCTTCATCTCTTGGCGGGTGCGCTCGGAACCGAGCCGCCCCCGAAACCCGACCGCGTCGTGGATGGAGACGGTGGTGGGCTCGGCGGCTCGGATGGTCGCGGTGCGGCCCGTCCCGAGCAGGGACGCGAGCTCGCCGAAGTAGCGTCCGGCTCCCAGTTCGGCGAAGACCTCCTGCCGGCCGTCGTCGCCGGCACGCAAGATTTCGACCCGCCCGGACTCGATCCAGTAGATCGTGTCGGCGGCCTCGCCCTCTTCGACGATGACATCGCCGGCCGAAAACGAGGCGAACGCGACATCCGTAGGCCTCTGGACCGGCTCTTCGGCAAGGTGTGCCAGAGCCGGATCGTGAAGGAGTATCCGCTCTTCGAGGGCGCTCGTGTCCGGGTCGGGCTCGACACCGAGCTCACCGCCGAGGATCTCGCGGAGGGACTGATAGGCCCGTAGGGCTTCGGCCTGACGGCCCGACCGGTAGAGGGCGAGCATGAACTGGCGCCAGAACCGCTCCCGCAGCGGGAACGCCTCGACGAGCCCAGCGAGTTCGCCGACGACGAGATCGTGCCCACCCGACTCGATCTCGGCATCGATGAGCGCCTCGACCGTCGAGAGCCGCTCCTCTTCGAGCGACATGGCGGCCCGCTCGGTGAAGTCGTACGAGCGGAGGTCGGCTAGGACGGGGCCACGCCACTGGGAGAGGGCGTGCCGGTACGACTCGGCGGCCCGGCCGTGGTGGCCGAGAGTGGCGAGCTGGCGGCCACGGCGGCAATGGAGGCGGAACCGTTCGAGATCGCTGTTGGTGACCGGGAGGTCCAGGCGATACCCGCCGGGCGCGGTGGCGACCACCTCGTCCCCGAGCGCCTTGCGCACGCGGGAGACGGTGACATGAAGCGAGGCGTCCGGGTCGGCTGGTGGGTCGTCGCCCCAGACGGCGTCGACGATCTCATCGTTGGGGACCGCATCGGGGGCGCGCAAGGCAAGGAGGGCGAGCAGCGCCCGAGGTTTGCCGCCTGGCAGTTCGACGGGGTCCCCCGAGTCGCCGAGCACCTGCAGCGATCCCAGCACTCCGATGTCCACGGCGCCGGGGACCCTAGGGATGGCGAACTCCGAGCGGTTGGCGGCAGAGCCTTTCATGGGGGGCCGGGGCGGGATGGGCTGGGTTCAGCCGGCCTCGCCTACGGCAGGGTGCTGGATGTAGGTCTCTGTGTAGGAGATGCAGTCGAAGAGTCGCCGCAGCGTGGCGGGCTTGTCCCACTCGACGACTACCGAGCGACGTCCCTTGGACTCCCAATCGTTGGCGACATGGCGCCGGGCGGCATCGGCGGCCGTGGCCTCGACCCTGGCCCGGGCGTAGGCCCCGTGGATGTGGTGCTGCATGTTCCTGTCCTCCCAGACGGCTTGCAGCCAGTGTGGAGGAACCGCCTTTCAAGCCTCTTACGGGGCCCGCAAGGGGTCTATGCCGGGGTCGGCGCACTCGGCTCCGGTGAACGACCGAATCATCCGGTCCAGCACAGACTCGGCGACTGCATCGCTGTCGAGCGGCCATGGGCGAGTCAGTCAAACGACCTCAGCATCAACCCGTCGTGGGTCACGAGTCGTCGTGGAGCGGTACCGAGCGACTCCACGGGTCGAACGGCCACTCCACGTTCCCACGGTCCTGGTAGTTCACGTAGTTCTCTGCCACGAAGGAGACGATCCCGCCCACGAAGTGGAGGCCAACGGACTTGCCCGGAAGGGGGCAGACATCGGTCTCGAACCAGGTCTCGCACGGTGCCGCCCACTCCAGGCCGAATTCGTAGGCACCCGGCGGCAAGCCGCCCGGGAAGTCGATCACCCACTGCGTGCAATCCTCCGATGGACCAGCCGGGTACAGCTCCGGGCCACAGGAGTCATCGGCCATCTCCAGGGCGGCACTCGCGTCGACCCGGTAGGAGACCCCGGCCTTGAACCGACCTTCGTCGGGTCCGGCGACCTTGGTGATGAAGGCACGGATCGAGTGGCCTGATGCGATCGCCAAACCCACCTCCTCAAAGGCCCTTCCTTCGAACCCATGGCGAATATGGAAGGGGACGTCGGCGAGCCAGATCGTCCCGCCGTCGAGGTCGTAGCTGGTCTTTGACGGCGGGTCCTCACGCACGAACGATGGCACCTTGAAGCACGTCTCGCCTTGGCAGGTCTCTAGTTGGAAGTGGAGCCGGGTGCTCCCCGGCGGAGAGTCGACCTCCGGGAGGGAGGTGGGGATCACGGCTCTGAGCTGCGGGTTGGGCGGGACCTCGACGAGACCGCCTCTCCCCCGAGGGTCTTCTGGGCGGAGGATGAACTCGATGAGTCGATCGGCTGTGCGGTCGGCCCGTGCGGCCTGGGCTTCGGCATCGATCAGAGCCTGCTCCGCGATCCTCGTCTGCTCCTCAGCGTCGGTCGCCGCCACTTCGGCCAGAGATGTCTGGTCCTGAGCGATCTGGGTCTGGATCTCCGCGTCAGCCGCGTTCCTCGAGGCCTGGAACGCGAACCCAACCGCGGCCACCCCGAACACCAGCACCACCGCTCCTGCCGCCCAGGCCGTGCGCACCGTCCGCTTGTGCTGGCGCACCTCCTCCCCCGCCAACTCGTCCTTCGGGATGCCCCGCAGCGGCGCCGCCAGGTCGGCCACCGCCGCCGCGAACTCCGGGTTCTGCAGATCCAACGTCTCGGGGTCACCCAACTCCCGGGCGTCCACCCACCGGGGTTCCGATTCGAACACCCCACGCAGCGCCTCGGGCACGCAGTCGCCGGACACGTCCGACCCATCCCACCCGAACTCACCTGCCGTCACCACCGGGATGATCCGATCGGCGTCCTTGTGCTCCAACCAGTAGGCGACCTCCTGGCCCACCCACTCGCTCTGGGCAGCATCCGGGCTGAGCAGCAGGACGAACCAGCCGGCCTCGTCCAACGCCTCGGTGATCGACGACCACAGATGGGGATTCGCCGACAGGGAGGACTCATCCCGAAAGATGCGCAGGGCCCGACGCTGCCACCACGGCTTCGCGAACCGCTGTAACCCCGCCTGCAGGCGCGGCGCCAACTGGTCATCCGCCGCAT
Source organism: bacterium (assembly GCA_024639975.1). Lineage (GTDB taxonomy): Bacteria > Actinomycetota > Acidimicrobiia > Spongiisociales > JAENVV01 > JAHEFX01. The sequence goes on along the minus strand of JAHEFX010000067.1, from coordinate 2,237 downwards.
GCGAATAGGAGATGAACCCGTCGTACGCGGCCCGGGCGCCGGACACCGCTGCCTCCTCCAGTCTCGTTTCTCCTGTCCGAAGAACCTATTGCCACGGATCGTGACGCGACGACCTATCAGGCCCCCTACAGCTGCTCGACCCGGCCCATGGCCCACCAGCCGACGAGCAGAGGAACCACCGCCACCAACACGCCAACCCGGGGCGAGACCAAGTCGGCGATGCCACCGCCCACAAGGCCGGCCAGCGGTCTCGAACCGAGGAACGCCATGCTCCACAGCGCCATGACCCGGCCTCGCATGTCCTCGTCCAGACGCTGTTGCAGGTTGCTGTTCGTGGTCGTCACGCCGAAGAGGAACCCGGCCCCCGCCACCAACTGTGCCACCAGTACGAGTGCAGGGGTCGGCGCCGCCGCGAACCCGACGATCCCCACCCCGAGCACCACGACCCCCACCCGGGTGGTCGCCTCGGCGCCGATCGAACCCCGCAGCCGTCCGACGAACGGGGTCACCACCGCCGCCCCCGCCCCGAACGCCGCCACCTGCAGACCCACGAACGCCTCGTCGAGGCCGAACAGGTCGGCATATGCCGGTGCCAGGGTGTTCACCGGGTCACTCGCCCATCCCACGGTGAGCACGGCCAGGACCAGGTAGAGCATCGAGGGGTTGGCGGCGACGTACCGGAACCCGGCCCGCACCGACCGGTCCCCTGACGCCCGCTCCACCTGGCGGGGCTTGATGAATGGCAGGATCACGATGAGCGGCAGGAACGTGAGGGCGTTGATCCCGAACGCCCACGCCGCGCCGAGGGTCGCCACCACGATGCCGGCGATCGCCGGTCCGATCGCCCGGGCCACGGTGAAACTGGCCGAGTTGAAGGCGATGGCCGTCTCCAGGTCGCGGGGCTCGACGAGGGCCGGGATGAGGGCGTTCATCGCCGAGATCCCGATGGCGTATCCGAGGCCGATCACACCGCTGGCAGCGAAGATCGGCCACACGCCGGGGAGTCCCTCGACCCCGGTGAGGGCCACCCAGATGGCCAGGCCCAATGCCCCGGTCGCCGACACGACCTGGGCGAGGAGCAACAGCTTGCGGCGGTCGAGTCGGTCGGCGATCGCCCCCGACACCGGCGACAGGGCGAGGGTGCCGAGGAACTGCAGGACGCTCACGACTCCGACGAGGGTCGACGACCCGGTCAGCTGGAACACGACGATCCCAGCCGCGACGTTCTGGAACCAGTTGCCGATGTTCGAGGTGAAGTTCCCGAACACATACGGCCCGAAGCGGCGATCCAACAGGACGGTCATCGGGCGGGAGCGGTCGGTCACCCGCCGACGTTACGCCCAATGACCTGCCTTGTCGGACGGTCGCTGCCCGGATCTCCCCAGCAGGGGGCGCCGGACCGTGCGTAGCCTGCGCCCCATGGTCGACGACTCGAAACAGGCGGAGGGGCCCGGGTCCGAGTACTGGGCCGAAGTCCTGTCGGGCACCGAGTCGGGGTTGAACCTCATGCAGCGGACCCTCCAACGCCTCCCGTCGCCACCACGATGCAAACTCTGCATGGCACCGTTTGCCGGTCCCTACGCGCCGCTCCTGCGGGCCGTCGGGTTCCGCCGCTGGGCGCTCAACCAGCAGATCTGCCGCTTCTGCATCAAGGACCTCGAGAAGCACGAGGGAGGAGCGGAGATCCCCGTCTCCCTCCTCTACGTGGACGTCCGAGGCTCGACCCGCCTGGCCGAGGAGATGAACCCCCGGGACTTCAGCGAGAAGCTGCGGCGCTACCTGGCGGTGGTGGGCAAGGGCGTCGACGGCGAGCACGGCGTGATCGACCACATGGCCGGCGACGGGGTCATGGCCATGTGGATTCCGGCGTTCGTCGGACCCGATCACCCCGCGAGCGCCCTCCGGGCGGGGATCCAGCTGGCACGGGACGTGGCCGCCTCGGTCGACGACGGCGACGGCTTCCCCGCCGGGGTCGGCGTTCACACCGGCGTCGCCTACGTCGGCGTCGTGGGCGAGCCCGGCTCACGCGACTTCACCGTTCTCGGCGACACGGCCAACACCGCCGCCCGGCTGAGCGGCGAGGCTGCGGCGGGCGAGGTCGTCGTCAGCCAAGCCATCGTGGAGGAGGCGAACGTCGACCCCTCGGGGCTGGAGTCCCGCGAGCTCCAACTGAAGGGCAAGACGGAGCCGTTCGATGCCTGGGTCTGGCGGGTCGGAGGGCCAACGCCATCGATCGG
>JAHEFX010000066.1 GCA_024639975.1 bacterium | reverse complement strand
CAGAGCCGCCGCCAGAACATCCGACGGCATCTGGGAATAGGTCGCAGTGCCCAGGCGCCTGCGCCGCAGCACGAGACGGCATGATCGCCAAGAGGACGAGGGCTATCGCCAGGATGCGAGGAGCCAGATCCCACCCTCCCCTTCTTCAAGCGCCAGCTGAGATCTGCTATCCGAGTCCCCGAGGAACTCCTCCTCACTGACGACAGATCCCACAGTCGAGAGAAGCCAAGATCTCCCTTCGACGCGAGTCACAAGGTTGATAGAGAGGAAACCCTCGTCCTCTAGTTCGTCCGCTACCTCGTACCCGACGACGAGTAGCTCGTCCGTTCCAACAAGCCTCCATTCCTCAATCAGGAGCCGGTCGATCTGCGACCGCAAGGACTCGGCTATCTCACTCCCCGGGACCACCCAGAGATCCAAGGACTCCAGACCCTCCTCGGGATTCGCGAACGCCCACTGATTCCATGCCACGTACGCCTCGAACCAGACCTCGGCGTCGAAGCCGTCGGGGTACTCGGGGACCTCAGGCATTGGAGCGCCGATCAGGGCAAGCGCCTCGGGCGGCACGCCATCGACCTCGGCGCTCGTTGTCGTCGTAGCAGGCAGCGTGGTCGTGGTCGTGGTCGTGGTCGTGGCTTCTACGACCGTCGTCGTAGTTGGGGCCGCCGTGGTTGTCGACGCAACCGTCGTCGTTGCCGCCTCACTCCCGGAGCACGCGCCAAGCACCAGCCCCAACGCCAGAATCGATGCGTATCCCCTCACGCTTCCCTCCTGATCCGATCCTGCCAGAGATATCGGCACTGGGGCAGCCCCTTCCAAAGGACCGTTTTCGCGATCTGAACCGCGGGCCCTGAGTCCTCTATGTGCGGTACTGGAACCCAGGGTTGGCCGGATACGCGGTCCCACAACCCTGGGTTCGCAAGGCGGGGCTGTGCGGTGTGTCGTAGGCGGCACCTACGCTCAGCGGGTGGACGCACTCGGTCACTTCTCCCCCGCCACCAGAGCCTGGTTCGAGGCGGCGTTCCCCGCGCCTACGGCAGCCCAGACCGGAGGTTGGGCCGCGATTGGCACGGGCGCTCACACGCTGATCCATGCGCCGACCGGCTCGGGCAAGACCCTCGCCGCCTTTCTCTCCTCCATCGACCGGCTCCTGACCACGGAGGGTGAGGGGACTCGAGTCCTCTACATCTCCCCGCTCAAGGCACTCGCCCACGACGTCGAGCGCAACCTCCGAGCACCCCTTCGAGGCATCCGTACCACCGCCGAACGGCTCGGCCTCGACGAACTCCCCGAGATCGACGTCGCCATTCGAACGGGCGACACCCCCCAGAAGGAACGACAACGGATGCTCCGGCACCCCCCGGACATCCTCATCACCACCCCAGAGTCGTTCTACCTCATGCTCACCTCCCGACATCGGGAGACCTTCCGCACCATCGACACCGTCATCGTCGACGAGGTCCACGCCGTCGCCGCCACCAAGCGAGGCGCCCACCTCGCGCTCTCCCTGGAGCGCCTCGCCGAACTGACCGACGCCGAACCCCAGCGCATTGGGCTCTCCGCCACACAACGACCACTCGAGACCATCGGGCGCTTCCTCGGTGGCGGCACACCGACCGACGACGGCTGGGAGCCACGACCCGTCACCATCGTCGACGCCACCTCCGGCGGGCCACCGGACCTCGAGCTCGACGTCCGGGTCACCGTCGACGACATGACGAACCCTCCCGGCGAGCTCGACGACACCGGTGCACCCCAACGCAGCATTTGGCCCTCCGTCTACCCCGAGCTCCTCGAAGCCATCCGCCAGGAGCGCTCCACCATCGTGTTCGCCAACTCGCGTCGGCTGGCCGAGCGCATCTGCTCCGAACTGAACGACCTGGCTGGCGAGGAGGTCGCCCGAGCCCACCACGGATCCGTCTCGCGCACCCAGCGCCTCGAGATCGAGGACGCTCTCAAACGTGGCGAACTGCCAGCCGTCGTCGCCACCTCGACCCTCGAACTGGGCATCGACATGGGCGCCGTCGACCGCGTACTCCAGGTCGAGTCTCCCTCCTCGGTTGCCTCCGGCCTGCAGCGGGTCGGCCGCGCCGGGCACCGGGTCGGCGAAACCTCCCGGGCCACCGTGTACCCGAAGCACCGTGGCGACCTCGTCGTCTCCACGGTCGTCGCCGACCGCATGCGGGACGGATTGGTGGAAGAGACCCGCATCCCCGCCAATCCCCTCGATGTCCTGGCCCAGCAGCTCGTGGCCACCATCGCCGTCGACGATCGGCACGTCGACGACCTGTTCGACCTCGTCCGCCGATCGGCGCCGTTCGCAGACCTGTCGCGGGGGGCCTTCGAGGCAACCCTCGACATGCTCGCCGGTCGGTACCCGTCCGACCTGTTCGCCGAGCTTCGTCCGCGAGTGACCTGGGACCGCCTCTCCGGCGACGTCACCGCCCGACCGGGAGCCCACCGCCTCGCCGTCTCCAATCCCGGCACCATCCCCGACCGGGGCAACTTTCGCGTCACCCTGCCCGACGGCGGGCGTGTCGGCGAGCTCGACGAGGAGATGGTCTACGAATCCCGCCAGGGCGACGTCTTCGTCCTCGGCTCGACCGCCTGGAAGATCACGGCCATCACACACGAGCGCGTCGAGGTGGTCCCCGCACCGGGCGAACCGGCGGCCCGCATGCCCTTCTGGCACGGCGACGCCCCCGGCCGGCCCCTCCCGACCGGCCGGGCCGTCGGCCAGTTCCTCCGCGAGACGGCCACCGGCGACCGCGACGAGATCCGCAGCCACCTGACCGACGACCTCAAGCTCGACCCGAACGCAGTCACGAACCTCTTCGCCTACCTCGACGAGCAACTGGACGCCACCCGCGTCGTCCCATCCGACGAGACCCTCATCGTCGAACGGTTCCTCGACGAGATCGGCGACTGGCGGATCGTCATCCACTCCCCGCTCGGAGCCAAGGTCCACGCCCCATGGGCGATGGCGCTCACCAACCGGTTCCGCAAGACCTACGGCCATGACGTCGACGTCATGTGGAGCGACGACGGCATCGCCTTCCGCTTCGTCGACGCCGACCAGGTCCCCGGCGCCGATGACCTGCTCCTCGACCCCGACGAGGTGGAGGGGATCCTCACCGACCACCTCCCCGACACCGCTCTCTTCGCCGCCCGGTTCCGAGAGGCTGCCGGTCGCTCACTGCTCCTCCCCAAGCGGAAGCCCGGCTCCCGCAGTCCCCTGTGGCAACAGCGACGTCGAAGTGCCGACCTCCTGGCCGTGGCCAAGCAGTTCCCGGCCTTCCCGATCGTGCTCGAGACCTACCGGGAGATCCTCCGAGATGACTTCGACGTCCCGGCCTTGAAGGACGTCCTCACCGACCTGCGATCGCGGCGCATCGCCGTCGTGGAGGTCGACACCCCGATGCCCTCCCCCTTCGCCCAATCGCTCGTCTTCGGGTTCACAGCCGCGTTCCTCTACGACGGCGACGCCCCGATCGCCGAGCGACGAGCCAACGCCCTCACGCTCGACCGGCGCCTCCTCGCCGAGCTCCTCGGCGAAGGGGAACTGCGCGACCTCCTCGACCCGGATGCCATCGACGCCGTGGAGCTCGCCCTCCAGCACCTCACCGACGAACGCAAAGCCCGTCACGCCGACGCCGTCGTCGACCTGCTCCGCGACCTGGGTCCGCAGACGGCCACTGCCGTCTCCGCCCGAAGCACCGAGGACGTCGACGCCGAGGCGACCCTCGACCAGCTCGTTGGCGACCGTCGCCTCATTCCGGTCACCGTCGGCGGGGAGCCACGGTTCGCCGTGGCCGAGGACGCCTCCCGGCTCCGCGACGCCCTCGGCGTCCAACCGCCACCGGGCGTCGCGGATGTGTTCCTCGAACCGGTCGAGGACCCACTCGGTGATGTCGTGGGGCGATACGCCCGCACGCACGGGCCGTTCACCATCGTCGACGCGGGCGACGCCCTCGGCCTGGCTCCCGCCGTCGTAGAACAGACTCTCCGACGCCTCGGCGACCGGCTCGTCGAAGGCGCCTTCCGTCGGGACCGAGGCACCGAATGGTGCGACGCCGGCGTCCTCCGTCGCATCAAGCGGCTGACCCTCGCCGGACTCCGAGCCGAGATCGAGCCCGTCACGACCGACCGACTCGCCGCTTTCGTCCCCCGATGGCAGCGGGTCTCCGACGAGCCCGCCAACCGACCACTCGACGAGATCGTGGCCGCCCTCCAAGGCGCGTCGATCCCGGCTTCGGTGCTGGCCCGGGACCTCCTCCCCCTGCGCACCCGCCAAGATCGGGATGCCCTCGATCGTCTCCTCATGACCGGGTCGGTGGTCTGGGCCGGCCGTGGCGCCATCGGGAGGTCGGACGGTCGTGTGGCCCTCTACTCCCGCTCCCAGCTGCCTGCCCTGTGGACCCCGACTGGCACCGACGCTCCCGCCGGACCGGCGCACGGTGCCCTCCGAGCCCACCTCGCCGAGCACGGTGCGTCCTTCTTCGGTGACCTCTATGCGGCAGCCGGCGGCGGCGACCCGCTCGATGTGGCAGACGCCCTGTGGGATCTCGTCTGGGCGGGCGAGGTCACCAACGACTCGGCGGGACCGCTCTGGGCGTTCCTCCAGAAGGGCCGTCGACGACCGAGCCGGCGGGGGGTGTCGCCCTCGTTCCCCGACCACACGGCTGGCCGCTGGTCGCTCCTCACCGCTCCCGACCAGACCGAAGAGCAGCGGGCCGCTGCCTGGGTCGAGCAGCTGCTCGACCGGTACGGCGTGATCACCCGCTCGGTCGTCCTCGCCGAAGGCATCCCCGGAGGCTTCGCCCGCCTGTACCCGGTGCTCACCCATCTCGAGTCGACCGGGCGGATTCGTCGCGGCTACTTCGTCGAGGGCCTCGGCGGGGCGCAGTTCGCCGCCCCCGGCGCCGTCGATCGGCTCCGCTCGTCCGAAGACCGCCGCCTCCTCTGCCTCGCCGCCACCGACCCGGCCAACGCCTACGGCGGGTCGATCCCCTGGCCGGACGGAAATGACATCCGATTCGCACGGGCGGCCGGTGCCTACGTGCTCCTCGACGATGGCGTCCTGGCCGGCTTCTGGGAAGCGGGTGGACGGTCGCTACACCTGTTGACGCATCTGGCACCGGCGGCCATCGCCCAAACCATCACCCCAATCGCAAGGCGCCACCGGCGCCGGGAGCTCCTGATGGTGAACGACGCCCCGATCGCCGGGCATCCGCTCGGACCAGCCCTCGAATCGCTCGGTTGGAAGATGACACCACGAGGTCTCAGACGCCCGGCCTGACCCGGCCGCAGCGGCCCCGGATGCGCGTAGCTTTCGGCGGATGGTCGCTGGCGCCTACCGCTCCGTGCAGACCCGCATCGCCGAACTGGCCGCGGGAGCAGACCCGACCACTCGCGTCCCGGCCTGCCCCGACTGGGACATCCGGGCCCTCCTCTCGCACCTGACCGGCCTCGCCGGCGACATCGCCGACGGCAACCTCGCCGGCTACGGCGGAGACCGCTGGACAGCCAAGCAAGTCGCCGACCGGGTGGACGACGACATCGACACCTTGCTGCTCGAGTGGGCCGACCACACCGGCGAACTCGACACGATCCTCGAACACCCCCACTCGGCCGGGATGGGCGGCTCCTTCGAGTCGGCCACTGCCGGTTCCCAGCCGATCGCGACCCTGCCCGGCGCGGTGCTGGGGGACGCCGTCATCCATGAGCACGATCTCCGGGGCGCACTCGGGGATACCAACGCCCGGAACAGCTCCGAACTGCTCGGGGCCCTGGATGGCATGATCCGCGGTATCCGGCGGGGCTTCCCCCGAGCGGGCATCCCGACCCTGCGTGTCGTCGCCACCGACGTCGGCATGGAGTGGCTGATGGGTCTCGACGCACCCAAGGCAGAGCTCCGGGCCACGGCCTACGAGTTGTTCCGGAGCGTCTCGGGACGCCGCACCCGGGCCGAGATCGCGGCTCTCTCGTGGGAGGGCGATGCCGAGCCGTTCCTCGATCACCTCGTGTGGCCCTTCTTCTCGGCTCCCGTGAACTCGCTCGCCGAGGCCTGACGACTCCGAGGCACTGCAACTCCCCCGGCCGCCGTGGGGTTCTTCCAGTCGATGCCCAGTACCGTCGCCACCGTGACCGATGAACTAGCCAGACGGCTCTCCCGCGATGTCGATGGAGCGTTCGAAGAGTTCGTCACCGCCTTCCGATCGCCCGTCTACTCGGGCCTCCGCCGGTTGCATCCGTCGGACGCCGAGGACCTCACCCAGGAGGCCTTCATCAGGGCCTACCGGGCACTGATTTCCTACCCACCCGAACGAATCGAGACGATCGACCTGCGCCCCTGGGTGTGGACGATCGCCCTCAACCTGGGGCGCAACCACGTCCGGGACCGGTCCCGCAGGCCACAACCGGTCGAGCTGCACGATCGCCACCCGGCCCCGGAAGACGAACCCGCCGACGGCCGAGCGTGGGACCAGCGGTTCGCGGCTCTCCCCCCGCGCCAGCGGCAAGCCGTCGTGCTTCGTCATGTCGTGGGCCTGACCTACGAGGAACTGGCGCTCGCCCTGGAACGGCCCGTGGGGACCGTGAAGAACGACGTGCACCGGGGCATCGCCCGTCTGCGAACCATCATCGAGGAGGAAGCGTGATCGAAGAATCCCTTGCCGACCTGGCGACCGAACCGCCGGCGTCGGTCACCAGCGGAACCCTGCTCGGGACCGGCCTCGTCGATGGCGCCTCCGTCTGGGAGAGCCCGGTCGGCGACGTGGTCGTGGCGTTCAACCCCTCGGGGGTCGTCTCCGTGGACCTCGCGTCCACCCCCGGAATCGAGGCCGCCCACGAGGTTCGATTCGGCCGTCGGCTGGTCGAGGCCCGGGCTCCCAAGGCCTGGGCGTCCAGGATCGACCGTGCGATCGAGCAGGGTCAGCCGGGTGATCTCCCCCTCGACCTTCGGACCCTCACCGGCTTCCAACGTGAGATCCTCGGTATCACGGCGGCCATCCCCCGAGGCGAGGTCCGCCCCTACGGCTGGCTCGCCAGGGCAGCGGCCAACCCGGGTGCCGTCCGCGCCGTCGGATCGGTCATGGCAAAGAACCCGGTGCCGCTCGTCGTCCCGTGCCACCGGGTAGTGCGGTCGGACGGGACCGTCGGGGCCTACAGCCTCGGCGGTGCCGACAACAAGCGCACCCTGCTCGACCACGAGGGCGTCGACCCAGCCGAGCTCGAGGCCTTGGCCCGCGCCGGCACCCGATTCATCGGGAGCGACACGACCGGGATCTACTGCCTCCCGACCTGCCGGCACGCCCGACGCATCTCTGCCGGACACCGGATCGCCTTCGCTTCCGATGCCGACGCCGTGGCCGCCGGCTACCGGCCGTGTCAGGTCTGCACACCCTGACGGTGCCGTCGAAGTAGCCCACGGCTGCCCCATACGCTCTCCCGGTGCGCTTCTACGAAGTCGTCCTCGTCTCCGCCCTGGCCGTCGCCGTGGTCCTGCTTGCTCGGCCGGGTCGCCGACGCGGCCCAGCCACCCTCATCGTGGGTGCCGCCGCCCTGGCCCAGTTGCTGATCGAGGGTCCCCGATGGCAGCTGTGGCCGGCATGGATCGCCGCGCTCGGCATCGCGATCGTCGACCTACTCACCCCCATCCGTACCGAGCCGCCCCGTCCACACCACTGGGTACTCACCGGGATCGGCGCGCTGGTGATCGTCTCCCTGCCAGTCCTGCTGCCGGTCCCGAACCCTGCTCCGCCGGACGGGCCGAGCGCCATCGGTACCCGTTCGTTCGAGTTGGTCGACGACGGCAGGGACGAGGTCTACGGCGCTGCCGAAGGGCCACGCCGCATCGTTGTGCAGGCCTGGTACCCGACCGACGACATCGGCGAACCGATGACCTGGGAGGAGGAGATCGAGATCCGCGGTGCGGCCATCTCCGACTACCTCGGGTTCCCAGACTGGTTCCTCGACCATGCGCGCTACACCGAGAGCCCTTCCATCGTTGGAGCGTCGCCGTCCGGGACCGACCTGCCGATCGTCGTGTACAGCCATGGGTGGCGTGGATTTCGGACGGTCGCTGTCGACCAGGCCGAGCGGCTCGCCTCACACGGCTACCTCGTGCTGGCACCCGACCACACCTACGGGGCCATCGCCACCCGTTTCGAAGACGGGACCGTCGCTACCTGGGATCCCGATGCCCTTCCCGATGCCGAAGCAGTTGGCCCGGAGGAGTACCAGTCGGCCAGCGAGCAGTTGGTGGCGACCTATGCCGCCGACCTCGACCTCGTACTCGACGCGCTCGCCGACGGCCGCCTGGATGGCCTCGCGAACGTCGGCGACCTCGACACGATCGGCGTGTACGGCCATTCGACCGGCGGCGGCGCAGCCGTCCGCTTCTGCCTCACCGACGCTCGGTGCGATGCCCTGCTGGGTCACGACGCCTGGGTCGAGCCGCTTCCGGACGAGCTCCGCAGCGGGGAGCTGAGTGTGCCGGCGCTCTTCCAACGGTCCGATGGGTGGCGCGGGACCCCCAACGACGAGATCCTGGAGAGCATCGCTCTGACGGCTCCCGGGACCATCTGGCAGGGCATCGTCGGGGCGGAGCACTTCGACTTCATCCTCATCCCCCAGTTCTCGCCGGCAGCCTCGTGGATCGGGTTGAAGGGCCCGATCCCCGCCGATCGGGTGGTCCCGATCGTGTCGGACCACCTGCTCGCCTTCATGTACGAACACCTGCGGGGCGGTGCGCCCGTCACCGAGCTGGTGCCGGGTTGGGAACCGGAGGACCTCGAGTCGTTCGTCTTCGGAGGCTGATGGGAACCGAACGGGCCCCGGCGACCGTCAGAACGGGGATGGAACGAAGGAGACCCATGCGACGACTCACCCTCGGTTTGGCCCTGGCGATGCTGCTTGCCTCCTGCGGCGGTTCGGCGGATACGGGAGCCCTTGCCCCCGATCCGAACCCGACGGATGGTTCGTCTGGCGCGGAAGGCACCTGCCTGGAGGGCGAGCCCGACTGCGCCGATGACCCAAGCCAGGCAGGCGGCGGCGAAACCCTGCCACCTCCCGAGTTGGGTGACGTGACGATCGCCGACCTCCTCGACGGTGGACCGGGGTTCCCGGTCAACGCACGCGGTTTCGTCGTCGCCGAAGGCACCGACTTCCGCCTGTGCGAGGCGTTGGCGGAGTCGTATCCGCCGCAGTGCGGTGGCCTCTTCATTCCTGTCGGCGGCGCCGAGCAGGTTCTCATCGGGACGTTCGAGACCGAGGGCGCCGTTTCCTGGACCGACGAACCGGTCGACCTCTACGGCGAGGTGGTCGACGGCGTATTCGTGCTCATCGAATCCTCGGCCTCCGGCACCTGCCTCGCCGGTGCGCCGGACTGCGCCGACGACCCATCCCAGGGACTACCGGTCGACGAACCGCTCGAAGAGATGGGTGAGTCGACGATCGCCGAAGTCGCCTCCGGTGCCGTCGAAGGACCCACGACCGTGGCTGGCTTCCTCGTCGCGGACGCGGATGGCGTCCGTCTCTGCTCGCTGCTCGCCGAGTCACTGCCGCCCCAGTGCGGCGGGGACTTCCTCGAGGTGGATGGCGTGGGCGAGGTCGAACTGGAAGGACTACCCGCATCGCAGGGGGTCACGTGGTCGGACTTCCCGATCACGATCGCCGGCGAGTTCGTCGACGGCAGGTTCATCGTCGGCTGAGCCGACGGCTCCCTAGGATTCCGCCCTCATCGAGGGCAGGGATTCGTTGGGAGAGACACCACCACTCGCACCGTACGTCCCGCGGATCGCGTCCGATTGGGAGCTCGACGCCCCCGACCGGATGTGGCAGCGGGTCGATGGGTCTTTGGTGTTCGTCGACATCTCCGGATTCACGGCGCTGTCGGAACGCCTGGCCCGACTGGGTCGGATCGGGGCCGAGGAGCTCACGAACGTCCTGGACCAGGTGTTCGGGGACATGCTCCGGGCCGCCTACGCCAGGGGCGGGAGCCTGCTCAAGTTCGGCGGTGATGCCCTCCTGCTCCTCTTCGACGAAGGCGACCACGTCCAACAAGCGGTAGCCGCGGCCGTCGAGATGCGTGCAAGCCTTCGCCGGGCGAAAGAGATCAAGACGTCCGTCGGCCGGGTCCACCTCAAAATGTCCGTCGGCGTGCACACCGGTGCGGTCGACTTCTTCCGGGTCGGCGTTTCCCATCGCGAGTTGATCGTCACCGGCCCAACGGCTTCGATCACCACGGAGATGGAAGGGGCCGCCTCGGGTGGCCAGATCAACGTCTCCCCCGAGGTGGCGTCCCACCTGCCTGCCTCGTGGATCGGCGACCAGACGGGCCGCGGCAACCTCCTCCGCAAGCAGAAGATCCATCTCGATCCGGTGGGTGCGGTCGAGCGACGGCACGACGCCGGCGTAGAAGCGTCCGTGCCGGTGGCCCTGCGCCCCCAGCTCTCGGTCGGGGCCGAGGCAGAACATCGGATCGCGACGATCGGGTTCGTGAAGTTCAAGGGCGTGGACGTGCTGCTCGCCAACGAGGGCCTTGACGCCGTTGCCGAAGCCCTGGACGAACTCGTGACCGCCACCCAGGAGGCCGTCGACGCCGAAGGCGTCACCTTCCTGGCATCCGACATCGACACCGACGGCGGCAAGCTGATCCTGGCGACCGGCGTCCCCGCCAGCCAAGCCGACGACGAGGGCCGGGTGCTGCGTGCGGGTCGGGCAATCCTTGCCTCGAAGCCCCGTTTGAAGACCATGATCGGCGTGAACCGCGGGCACGTCTTCTCGGGAGATGTCGGTACCGACTTCCGGCGCACCTACACGGTCATGGGCGACACGGTGAACCTGGCCGCTCGGCTCATGGCTGCCGCTTCGCCGGGCGAGATGTACGCCAGTCCATCGGTGCTGGGTCGGGCGGCCACCCTGTTTCGGACCGAGGAAGTCCCGCCGTTCCACGTCAAAGGAAAGACCGAACCGGTCAGAGCCCACCGGGTCCACGAAGAGACGGGTAGCCGACCGGCCGAGGTCGTCGACCTCCTGCCCTTCCGGGGCCGGGATGAGGAGGTCGAGAGGATCAACGGCGCCGTGGAGGCCTGCAGTGCCGGTTCCGGTTCGGTTTTCACTCTTCTCGGCGACACCGGCGTCGGCAAGACCCGCCTCCTGCAAGAGACGATCGGCGAACCGGACTTCGCCGCCCGCGGTGAGCCGACCGGGCGCGACACGCCGTTCCGAGCGATCCGGGATGCCGTCCGCGGCGTTCTCGGAGTTGAGCGGGGAAACCAGGAGTCGATGCGCTCACAGCTCGAGAACCACCTCCGGGAGTCGGCACCGGACCTCATGTCGGCAGCGCCGCTGTTCGGTGACCTCGCCTTCGTCGACATCCCCGACAACGACCAGACCAGCCAGATCGAGGCCAAGTTCAGGGCGGAGCGAGCCGCCGACGCGCTTGCCGCCCTGCTGGAGACGAGGGGCGATCGACTGACCATCGTCGGCGAGGACCTCCATTGGGCTGACGAGGGGTCGATCGCTGTCATGCGAACGCTGGCCAACCGAGCCGCCGAGAACCCGTGGGTGGTCGTGTGGACGATGCGAGATGCCGACGGTCCTGATCCCGTGGGTGAGACGCTCCCGATCGAGCTGTTGGACGATGACGCCGCCCTCGAAATCGTCCACGCCGCCACCGCAGCCACCCCGTTGCGACCCGACGACGCGAACCGCCTCGTCGAGCGAGCCGGCGGCAATCCCCTCTTCTTGGGCGAGTTGGTCCGGATCGTCAGAACAACCGGCTCGGTGGAAGGCCTGCCGGACAGCCTCGAAGGCGTGGTCTCGGCCGAGATCGATGCATTGGAGCCGCTCCCCCGGAGCTTGTTGCGCACGGCTTCGGTCCTGGGCCGGAGCTTTCGGAGAGTCGTGCTGGACGCCTTCTTGGAACCCGAGCCGTTCTCACTGGACCAAGCCACCCGCAGGAGTCTCGCCCACTTTCTGGAGCGGGACGGGACTGGACGC
>JAHEFX010000001.1 GCA_024639975.1 bacterium | reverse complement strand
TGGGGGCGGGGATGTGCCCGACGATCACGTCGAGGAGGGCGGAGAGGTCGTCGCCGTCGGCCGGCACGCCGATCCCCTCCACCGCCTGGCCGTCGCGGGCGATCGTCGAGACGATCGGGAACTCGATGTCGCCATCGTCGGCGTCCAGGTCGATGAACAGCTGGTAGATCTCGTCGACGACCTCGTCGGGCCGCGAGTCGGGCCGGTCGACCTTGTTCAGGACGACGACCGCGGGAAGTCCGAGGGCGAGAGCCTTTGACAGGACGTATCGGGTTTGGGGCAGGGGTCCCTCGGCAGCGTCCACCAGCAGCACGACACCGTCGACGAGGGCGAGGGCCCGTTCCACCTCGCCACCGAAGTCCGCGTGGCCCGGGGTGTCGACGAGATTGATCCGGATGCCCTTCCACGTCACCGAGGTCGGCTTGGCGAGGATCGTGATGCCTCGCTCCCGCTCCTGGTCGGAGGAGTCCATGACCCGGTCGACGGGTGTTTCGTGCGAGGCGAACGCACCGGTCTGTTGGAGCATGGCATCGACGAGGGTCGTCTTGCCGTGGTCGACGTGCGCGACGAGCGCGACGTTCCGGAAGGAGGGGTGGGGCATGAAGTCGATGGTACCCCTCCCCCCGCCATGCGACCCGGGGGCGGGGTTGACCGCAGGAGTAGAATCGGGGAGGAACGCGAAGGAGGTCGGTCGTGGACAGGATCCTCTTGGCCGTCGATGGCTCCGAGCACTCGGAGCGGGCCGCGAAGGTGGCCGCAGAGTTCTCGGCGTGCACCGGGGCGACGATCGACATCGTCCACATCATTCCCGAGAGGACCACGGTCACGGTCGGGGCGCTCCACCCCTACGGCGAGATCGAGGATGTCTACGTCACCCAGCGAGAGCGGCTCGTCGCCGGCGGCAATGAGCTCCTTGCCCGATTCGCCGGGCTGGTGGAACGAGCCGGGGGCACCGTGAAGGAGACCGAGGTGGTGGTCGGCAGCCCGGCCCATGCCATCGCCGCCGCAGCCGATCGGACCGACGTCGACGCCGTCGTCATGGGACGAAGGGGCCTGGGCGACGTCGGTGGCCTGTTGATGGGGAGCGTGAGCCACAAGGTCGGCCACCTCACCGGCAAGACGTTGATCACCACCGAGTAGCGGGACCCTGCCTCAGCAGATCCGCGGTAGCTGCTCCCCGAGCGGCAGGTCGACGACCCGGGATGCGCCGAATGGCGTTCGAGCCACGACGACGCCCGGATGCTCGTCGGTCACCGATCCGACCACGACGGCTCCTCGACCGTGCTCGTGGTCCCTCATCGCGGCCAGGACCGCATCGGCATGCCCGGGGGGCACGATGGCGACCAGTCTGCCCTCGTTGGCGATGCTGATCGCGTCGAGGCCGAGGAAGGAACAGGCGGCCGCTACGTCACCGGGGATCGGGAGCTTCGCCTCCTCGAACTCGATCCCGACCTTGGCCGACGCCGCGATCTCCGAAAGCGAGGCCGACATACCCCCACGGGTCATGTCCCGGAGCACGTGCAGGTCCTTCGTCACCGCGAGCATCGCTGCCACGAGGCCGTGGAGCGGGGCGGAGTCGCTCCGGATCTCGGTACCGAACTCGAGCCCCTCACGCTTCGACATCACGGCGACGCCGTGCTGGCCGAGGGTTCCGCTCAGGATCACCACGTCGCCGGGCTCCGCCCGTCGCGGTCGGATGTCCACACCATCGGGGATCACGCCGATCCCGGCAGTGTTCACATAGAGGCCGTCGGCCTGGCCACGGTCGACCACCTTGGTGTCACCGGTGACGACGGGGACGCCGGCGGCGTCGGCCGCTGCACCCATCGCCTCGACCACCCGACCGAGCGTCTCCATCGGGAGACCCTCTTCCAGGATGAACCCGACCGAGAGGGCCACGGGCTCGGCGCCACGCATGGCGATGTCGTTGATCGTCCCGTGGATGGCGAGGTCGCCGATCGAGCCACCGGGGAAGAACAGGGGTCGCACGACGTAGCTGTCGGTGCTGAACGAGACGTCGCGCCCTTCGAGCGACAGGCGGGCGGCGTCATGCATCTCTCCGTCGTGGTCGCCCAGGATCGGCAGGAACAGGTGCTCGACGAGCTCGGCGGACAGCTGGCCCCCGCCACCGTGGCCCATGACGATCCGTTCGTACCGACGGAGCGGGAGCGGGCACGACCAGCCGTCGAAGTCAGGGTCAGCCACGTCCCACCTCGACCGGGACCTCGAGGCGCCGGTACTGGTAGTAGGCACCGCAGGCACCCTCGCTGCTGACCATCGTGGCCCCCAGCGGCGTGCGCGGCGTGCACTCCTTGCCGAACGCCTCGCACTGGTTTGGTTTCAAGAGGCCTTGCAGCACCTCTCCGCTCCGACACAGGGGCGACTCGGGCGCGTCGATGTCGCCGACCCCGAAGCGGTACTCGGCATCGAACTCCCGAAAGGCCGGCGAGATGCGCCAGCCGCTCTGGGGGATCTCGCCGATCCCGCGCCACTGGCGGTCACAGACCTCGAACACGTCGGCGATGAGCTCCTGGGCGGGGAGGTTGCCCTCCTCCACGACGACCCTGGCGTAGGCGTTGTCGAGCTCGGCCACGCCTCGTTCGAGCTGCGAGATCATGCGCCGCAGGCCCTCGAGGACGTCGAGGGGTTCGAAGCCTGTCACGACGATCGGCACCTGGTGTTTCTCCACGAGGGGTCCGTACTGCCAGGTGCCCATGACCGAGCAGACGTGACCGGCGGCGAGGAACCCATCGACTCGGTTGTTGGGGGAGGAGGCGATGGTGTCGATGGCCGGCGGCACCAGGACGTGGCTGGCCAGCATGCTGTAGTTGTCCATGCCCCGCCGTTTGGCCACCTGCAGGGACATCGCATTGGCCGGCGCCGTGGTCTCGAACCCGATGGCGAAGAAGACGACTTGCTTGTCGGGGTTCTCCTCGGCGATCTTCACGGCATCGAGCGGCGAGTAGACGATCCGGACGTCTCCTCCCCCGCTCTTGACCCCGAACAGGTCCTCGTCGGAGCCCGGCACCCGGAGCATGTCCCCGAACGAGGTGAAGATGACGTCGGGACGGGCCGCGATCTCCAGTGCCTTGTCGATGGTGCCCAACGGGGTGACGCACACGGGGCACCCCGGCCCGTGGATGAGCTCGATCTCGTCGGGGAGGAGCTGGTCTATGCCGTTGCGGATGATCGAGTAGGTCTGTCCGCCGCAGACCTCCATGATCGCCCACGGGCGGGTGGTCATCTCGGCGATCTGGGCGAAGAGCTGCTTGGCGATCTCCGGGTCGTTGAACTCGTCGAGGAACTTCACGACGCCGCCTCGGGCCCCACGCCGAGCTCCTCCTCCAGGGTCCCCATGGTGCGGAACAGCCGCAGCGACTCCATGGCCGACTCCTCGTCGACCCTCGAGATGGCGAAGCCGACGTGGACGATGGCATAGTCACCGACCTCGATCTCGGGGACGAAGTCGAGGCAGACGTCCTTGCGGATCCCGTCGAAGTCGATGGTGGCCATGCGCGTGCCGCGGTCGTCCCGGATCTCGGTGATGCGTCCGGGGACGGCTAGGCACATGGGGCGGCTCCTTCGGTGGCGGCACCCATTCTGGTCACGGTGCGGGACGATCGCCACGGCGGGCGGCGGCCACGAACGCCTGGCCGAGGGCCAGGCCCCCGTCGTTGGGTGGGACGAGGCGATGCGTGAGGACTTCGACCCCACTTCGTTCGAGCCGATCGACACAGCGCTCGGTCAGCAGGGCGTTCTGGAAGACGCCACCGGTCAGGCCGACCAACCCGGCCCCCTGTCGGGCGGCCACGGTCTCGACCACACGGGCGACCTCCTCGTGGAACGTTCGGGCCAGGTCCTCGACCCGAGCCCCTTCCCGAAGCGCCGCCACCAGCCACACGATGAAGGGGGCAGGGTCGATGACGCCCTCGACCCCGGCGAAGTGGGGGGCGGGGAGAACCCGTCCTTTGGTGGCCGCGATCTCCAAGTCGATCGCCGCCTGGGCCTCGTAGGAGATGTCGTGGCGGAGCCCGAGGAGTGAGGCAATCGCGTCGAAGAGCCGGCCCATGCTCGTGGTCGGGATCGTCCCGAACCCGGTCTCGAACTGCCGCGCGGCCAGGCGGAGCTCCTCGTCCGTGTGGGCGGCCACGGGCGGCAGGTCCTCCGACCAGGTGATGTCGGCGGCCCACAGGTGCGCGAGCGCAACCCGACTCGGGTGTCGGATGGCAGCGTCTCCGCCGGGCAGGGGTACGGGAGCCAGGTGGGCGACCCTGTCGTACCCGCGGGCATCGGCGTCGAGCACCTCACCGCCCCAGATCGTCCCATCGTCGCCGTAGCCGGTTCCGTCGAAGGCGAACCCGAGGATCCGGGAGTCGGGGTCGAGGGCGTGCTCGGCCATGAGGGCGGCCACATGGGCGTGGTGGTGCTGGACCTCGACGAGGCGATCGGCGTGGTTCTCCCGGGCCCACCGGCCCGAGAGGTAGCCGGGGTGCGCATCGGCGGCCACGACATCGGGCGTCACGTCGTACATGGCCATGAACAAGTCGACGGTCCGCTCGAACGCCTCGAGGGTCTCGAGGTTCTCCATGTCCCCGACGTGCTGGCTGACCCACGCGTGGTCGCCGGACGCGACGCATGCGGTGTTCTTCAACTCGGCCCCGGCTGCGATGACCGGCGCACCGAGCAGGACAGGGACCGGGACCGGCGCGTACCCGCGGGCCCGACGGATGGGCAGGAGACGGTCCCCGAGCACGCGGACCACGGAGTCGTCGCATGGGACGTGGATGGGCCGGTCGTGGGTCAGCACCTGGTCGGCGAAGCCGTCGAGCAGGTGCTCGTCGGCGGCCCGGTGCAGGATCGGCGCACCGCTCGCATTGGCACTGGTCATCACGAGGGGCCAGCCGAACGCGTCGAGGAGTAGGTGGTGGATCGGTGTGTACGGGAGGAGCAGCCCGATCATCGGGTTGCCCGGCGCGACCAGTTCGGACAGGCCAGTGCCCGGTCGTTGCTCGACCAGCACGATCGGCCTCGCCGGTGACCGCAGCAGGAGCCCCGCCGAGTCATCGACCACACCGAGCTCGGCTGCCAGTTCGATGTCGGGGGACATGACGGCGAACGGTTTGTCGGGCCGATGCTTGCGGTCGCGCAGGCGCTCGATCGCTTCGTCCGAGGAGGCGTCGCAGGCGAGGTGGAAACCGCCCAGACCCTTGATCGCCACGATCGCTCCTTCGGCCAGGTCACGGGCCGCGTCCCGGATGGGGTCATCGCCGCCGGTGTAGCGGAGCCTCGGCCCGCAGGCCGGGCAGGCGATCGGCTGGGCATGGAAGCGCCGATCCGACGGGTCGGTGTACTCGCTCTCGCATGCGGCACACATCGCGAACTCCGCCATCGTCGTGTTCGGCCGGTCGTAGGGCAGGCCGGTGATGATCGTGAAACGGGGACCGCAGTTGGTGCAGGTGATGAATGGGTGCCGGTGGCGTCGATCGTTCGGGTCGAACAGCTCGGCGAGGCAGTCGTCGCAGACCGCCGAGTCCGGCGGCACCAGGGTTCGCTCTCCTGCCCCGGACCTGCTCTCGACGATTCGGAAGACGTCGGACACCACGACCGATGGGGAGCGGGTCACCGACTCGACCTTCGCCAATGGTGGTGCCTCGTCCACCAACCGCCGCACGAACTCGTCGATGCCGGCCCCGGCAACCTCGATGAAGACCTTGGTGGGGTCGTTGCCGACGCTTCCGACGAGCCCGAGAGCGGACGCAAGTCGGTGGACGAAGGGTCGAAACCCGACACCCTGGACGATTCCGGTGACCTCGATGTGCTCGCCGTCCACGAGGCGAGCCTATGGACGGACGGGGCCGGGGTGACTCAGGTGTCGGACTCGTCGATCCGGCGCACGGCGATGGCGAGCACGGCCAACGAGGCCAGACCAACCAGTGCGAAGAGCCCCGTCGCAAGCAGCTCCCCGACCGCGCCCGAAGCCGCAGCCGTCGACAAGGCGATTCCACCAAGTACGACCGGCACCGACACGACCACCATCGCACCCAACTCGACGGCAACCGGGGACTCCATGTCAGGATCGGTGAGGGCCAGCAAGGCCAGCCCCGAAGCAGCCGTCCCGGTGACGGTCCCGAAGAGGGCCAGCGACCGCTCGAGGCGCCAGGACTCGATCCAACGTCGGGCGATGAGGATCACGATGACCGTCGCCGCAACGGCACCACCGATCACCGCGACGAGGGGCCAGGCCACCTTGCTGACGGCTCCCCAGGTCAGGGAGCCGAGGATGGCGACCGTGAGCCCGTCCACGGCCAACACGGTGAGTCGCCTGGTCCGGTCGCCGTCGATCTCGACCCCGAGTCGTCGGAGCAGCCAACGTGCAGCCATACCCACCAACAGCGCAACGAAGAACAGGACGCCGAGGACCAGCTCCACCAGATCCGGTGCGATGACCCCGAGACCCCGTGACACGGCCAGGTACAGGGCGACATGTCCGACCACGATGCCGGCACCGACGAGCAGCGTTGTGAGGTCGATGCGGTAGAAGGACGGTCGGGTCTGCCTACCGGTCGAACGCCCACGCGCGACGAACAGCCCACCCAGGTAGGCGATGACGAACCCCAGGGAGGCCATCGTCGCCCCGATGGACGCAGCATCGGCGAACCCATAGTCGGCCTCCCAGAGCCGACCGATCGAGAGCGCCTGGCCCGGACCCTCGTTGAGCCCCATCGGGGCGAGGAAGCCGAAACCCGGTGACAGCGATCCGAAGACCAGGGCGATCGCACCACCGACGGCGGCCTGCAAGGAGAACGTTGCCCACTGGCCGACGCCCATCCACAGTGCGCCCTTCGCCAGCTTCGTCTCGCCGGTCGGTGTGAGACCGATCGCAAGAAACGAGATGACGAAGAGGTGATAGGCGACGTCCTGCCACGCTTCGGGAGGTCCGGGCAGCACATCGCCGGCGCGCAGGCCGAGGGCAACGAAGCCTCCGAGGATGGCGGCCGGGATCACGGCCGTGAGGGCACCACGGACGGGGATGACGAGCCGCAGGAGCCAACCGACCCCCAGCAGCACGACCGCCCCGACCAGGGCGACGGTCATCGGTAGAGGTGCTGGATGTAGGCGGAGATGACTGCGGCCCGGCCTTCGGGCGGCAGGGAGTCGATCGCGGCGTCGACCACCGCCCGATCACTGTCGAGGTCGAGCGAGTCGAGCAGACCGCCGATCATCGCCGGGTCGAGCGAAACAAGGTCGATGCCCGCCAGACCGGCCATGACGTCGGAAGCCTCCGTGGGCGCCGTCTCGAGCAGGTCGCCGACGAGCTCGTCGAGGAGGCCGAGGTGGGCAGCGGTCATGGTGAAGTGCATGTGGGCGGGCGAGTGGCCCAGCGAGGGCGTGACCCCGACCCGCCAACCACGACTTCTCATCGCCTGTCCGTGGGTGAACACGTCCACGGACGTCACGGCACAGAGCGGGGCGTCCGGTTCGGCCACCAGGTCGACGACATCCGATGACCGGACCGCGTCGATGAAGCCTTCGGTGGCCTCCCACGAGTCCTGGGTCAGCCGGCGGTAGCCGTCCGCCCCGAGGTGCTGTACCGAGGCCCAGGCCGCAGCAAGGGCCGTTGCCGACTTCGTCGACTGGACGGTGGCATTGGCCACCGGGTAGCCCATCCACCCAGCGGTGGCGAAGTACTGGTGGGACCGGCGCTCGGCGTCGCGGTGCAGGACGAGAGAGGCCCCCTTGGGCGTGTAGCCGTATTTGTGGAGATCCATCGAGATCGAGTCGACGGCGGCGACGGAGAAGTCGAATGCCGGGCTGTGGTCGAGGAAGGGCAGCACCATCCCGCCCACGCAGGCGTCCACGTGGAGCCAGCGTCCGGTTCGCGCCGTCACCTCGCCGATCGCCGCCACCGGGTCGACAACACCGTGCGTGTAGGAAGGTGCCGAAGCGACCACGAGGGCCGTCTGCTCATCGATGGCCCCTTCGATCGCCTCGGGAATCGCCCGGAAACCGTCATCGACCTCCGTGATGCGCATCTCGAGGTCGAGGTAGGAGGCCGCCTTGTGGAATGCGGCATGGGCGGTGACCGGGAGCACCATGTTGAGCCGACCCGCCACGCCCTTGGACCGCAGGGCATCGCGCGCTGCCTTGGACGCGAGCAGGATCGACTCCGTGCCGCCCGACGTGGCAGATCCCCTGACGTCGGCATCCCCGTTGAGGATCGAGCGTGCGAACTCCACGAGGTCGTTCTCGAAACGCAGGAAGCTGGGGAAAGCCGTCGGGTCGAGGCCGTTCGAGCTGGCGAACAACCGCATCGCCTCGGCGGTCATCTCGCTGAGGTCGGGGCCGTCGAACACGTAGGAGAACTGCTTCCCGTACTCCCACTTGTCGCCTTCGGCGATCTCGCCCAACTCGGAGATGACGTCTTCGATCGGTCGTCCGTGTGACATGTGGCGAGGCTACCGGCGGGTCAATGCCGCCGCTTCGCGATCCACCTGTCGAGGTCGGTCCAGCAGGCGAGCAGCCAGTCGCGAACCACAGCCTGGTCTTCCCAACCATCAGGGCGGTCGACGACGCGCGCCTCGAGGTGCACGGTCCGCCCCTCGGGGATCGCCCGCCAGATGCCTCCGAGCGTCTCGATGTCCCCGTAGCCCGCGTGTCCGATGAACACCATCGTCGCGTCCGGCGCGCCCACCATGGCTGCATGGACACCGCCGGACCTGGGCAGGAGGAGGTGGTCGAGGGACTCGGCCGCCCCGGCCAGTTCGAGGTCACCGGCCTGCTGGAATCTCCTGATGGCGTCGTCGCGTCGGCGGGTCGAGTAGTTGCCGCCCTCGGGGAACGAGATGAAGGCCCCCCTGGGAGGCACAACAGCTGCTTGCCCGACGCGCTCGATGCCTTCCCCCGGCCGCAGGAACACGTAGCCGGCTCCGTTGCCGACATGGTCGAAGAACGGGTCCCAGAGGAGCCGGTTCTTCCCGACGGAGCGGATGTGCCGGCCCTGGTCGTTGGCCAGCAGGTTCATCAGGAACAGCGCATCCCCCGGTCCGGCATGGCGGCTGAGGACCAGGAGCGGGACGTCGCCGGTGTCCGGGAACTCGGTCTCGAAGGAGAATCCGAGGCTCCATCGAATGGCGTGGGTGATCGAGCCGAGCCACCAGCGAAGCAGACCTTGGTAGCGCTCCGTCTTCCGGCCGACGTCCACGAAGGGGGTGTTGACCCAGACCCAGAAGGCGGCTGGGAGGGAGAGGAACTCGAGGACGCAGAACGTCCACCCGAGCGTCAGCAATCGCAGGGCTCGCCAGTTGGATCGGTCGAAAGCGTCGACAAGGAGGGCGAGAGGGGAGAGCGCGATGCCGACGAGGACGAGCAAGAACGCCCCGACCCAGGTGATCGGGGCCAGGACGAGCCATCGCACGGCCCTCGGTGGGAGTCCCAACACGCCTCCTTCGTCTCCTGTCCCGACGGTTCTACCCGAATGCGACGACCGGGGACCGTCCGCTTGGGCGGGTACGATCGGACCGTGCCCCCACTTGGCTACCCCGCGCCACGACGGCGGTGACGATGCACGGTCTGATGCAGGACTCTCCCCTGGTCATCCCCATGATCCTCCGCCGGGCGATGACCCTCGGCACCGGGATGAACGTCGTGTCCGCCGAACCCGGCGGGAACGTCCGACAGAGCTGGAGCGAGATCGGGGAACGATCGATGCGGCTCGGTGCTGCCCTCGACACGCTCGGGGTCGCTCGGAGTGCTTCGGTGGCGAGCTTCGCCTGGAACGGTCACCGCCATCTCGAGCTCTACTACGGCGTGCCGAACGCCGAACGGGTGCTCCACACGGTCAACGTCCGCCTGCACCCCGATGACCTCGTCTACGTCGTCGACCACGCCGGGGATGCCGTGATGTTCGTGGACGCTTCCCTCACACACTTGCTCGCGCCGATCAGATCACGCCTGGGAGTCGGCGCGTTCGTCGTGATGGAGGACGGGGGTTCCATCGACCCGGCGTTCGCCGACGACCCCCGCTACGAAGAGCTCCTCGCTGCGTCCGATCCCGTCGAACCATCGGCCAACGATGAGATGGCTGCGGCATCGATCTGCCATACGAGCGGGACCACGGGACGGCCCCGGGCCGTCGCCTACTCGCACCGCTCGATCGTCCTGCACTCGATGTCGGAGCTCATGGTCGACAGCCACGCCGTCAGGCGAGGGGACATCGTGCTTCCCCTGGCCCCGATGTTCCACGTCAATGGATGGGGCCTGCCGTATGCCGCTGGATTCGCGCCGGCGTCTCTCGTCCTGGCCGGGTCCGACACGAGTCCGGCGGCCGTCGGCCGCCTCATCGCGGCCGAGCGACCGACGACGATGTCCGGGATCCCGACGATGTGGGCCCAGCTCGAGTCGACGTTCGTGGACCGGTCGGTGGACACGTCTTCGGTTGAGCGAATTCTCTGCGGGGGAGCCGAGCCACCACCGGCGCTGATCGAGCACTACACCGACCTCGGTATCGACTTCTTCCACGGGTGGGGCATGACCGAGATGTCGCCAAGCGGTACCGGGACCTGGATCCGTGGTGGTCAGGCAAGCGACGAGCGGGTCACCCGCCAGGGATTCCCGACCCCGACCGTCGAGCTGCGAGTCGTGGGGACCGACGGCAGCGAGTTGGAGCGGGACGGCACCTCGGTCGGAGAGCTACAGGTGCGGGGTCCTTGGGTCGCCGCGGCCTACTTCGATCCGGGGGACGACGCCAACGAGGCCCGATTCGACGACGACTGGCTCCGAACCGGCGACCTCGCCCGCATCCACGACGATGGGTCGATGGAGATCGTCGACCGACGCAAGGACCTGGTGAAGTCCGGCGGCGAGTGGATCAGCTCGGTCGAGCTCGAACGCGAGCTGGCGGCCCATCCGTCGATCCTGGAGGCCGCGGTGATCGCCGTGCCGCATGAACATTGGGGAGAGCGCCCCTTGGCCCTCGTCGTCCCTCGGGACGACACGCACGTGGTCGCGGCCAATGTCCGGGAGTTCCTCCACGACCGAGTCGCGGCTTGGTGGATCCCCGATTTGATCCTTTCGGTCGGAGCCCTACCGAAGACCGGCGTAGGCAAAGTCGACAAGCGCCAACTCCGCTCGGAGTACGGGACGGCCGATGGGCGACGTGAACCATGGAGTTGAGACCGGCCGGACCCGAGGAGATCAGCGTCTTGGCTGAGCTGGTGCTCGGTGACGAGTCACAGGCCTCGACGGTTGCCGGGATGCGGCTCTTCGGGCTCGAATCGGCGAAAGACACCCTGGAGCTCAATCGGGTGATGATCACCAGTACCGGGAGTTGGCGGACCACGACCGTTGCCGATCTCGGGGACGGCATCGGGGGCATGGTGCAGGTGGGTGAGGCGTCGATGGCCTTCACCCCGGAGGTGGTGACGTTGGCCCGACGCCTCTACGGCGACGGCTACCAATCCTTCCTCGGTCCGCGCCTGGCGGCCATGGGCCGGGTCCAGGCCACCTACCGACCCGAGTGGCTCCGCATCGCCGAGATCCACGTCGCGCCCGAACATCGCGGAAAGGGGGTCGGATCGGCCCTGATCGGCCACGTCGCCGGCGAGGCGGCCGGCGCCGGCTTCGCATCGATGGCTCTCCAGACACTGACCAACAACCCCGCCCGGCAGGCGTTCGAAGCATGGGGGTTCGGCATCGCCGCCACCATCACCGACCCCGAATTCGAGGCGCTCACCGGAGCAGCCGGCAACCACCTGATGCTTCGCGACCTCTGATCCAGCCCAATCCGCGCCGAGGTTTCGGTCCGGGAAATGAGAAGACCCCTTGGGCGTGAGTCCCAAGGGGTCTTCTTCGTAGCGGGGGCAGGATTTGAACCTGCGACCTTCGGGTTATGAGCCCGACGAGCTACCAGACTGCTCCACCCCGCGGCGTGTGAGACAAGTCTATGGGGCGCGGCGCCCTATGCCAAGGGGAGCCCGCTTCAACCCGAGGCGATGAGCTCGACCAGCTCCTCGGTCAGCGCCCGGGCCCGGTCGATCTGGCTCTGGTACTCGCCGAGGTCGTTGGCGGCCAGCGCGTCGTCGGCGGCGTCATAGGCCGCTTCGATGTCGGCGATGAGTTCATCGGCGTCGGCCGGCATCCCGTCTCCACCATCGGAGCCGCCGTCACCCTCATCGCCCCCATCGGTCTCGCCATCGTCCCCGTCGTCGCCATCGTCCGGATCGGTGCCGGTGTCCGAGCCGAAGATCTCATCGAGGCCCGCTTGGAAGGTCGGTGCCATCACGATCTGGTCGTCGTAGGCGACCACGACCGTGGCGAGCTCCGGGAACTGCTCGGTCTCGGACTGGATGTACAGGGACTGCAGGTAGACGAACGACTCCTCGATCGGTATGACGAGGATGTTCCCCTGGATGACCTGGGATCCCTGCTGGTTCCATAGCGTCAGCTGCTCGGAGACCGCCGAGTCGGCGTCGATGTTCGCTTTCACCTGGCTGGGGCCAGCCACCTGTGTCGTCCGCGACAGGCGGTAGTCGATCAACTCGCCGTAGCGGCCGGGATCGCTGTTCGCCACGAGGAACGCCTGCATGTTCGGGCGGTCCTTCGGATTGAAGGGCTGGAGGATGACGAAGGAGAGCTCCTCCTCCCCCGGGAGCGACATCAACAGGTAGTAGGGCACCATCGGCTGGGATGTCGCAAAGGAGCGGAGGTCGTCCTCGGCGATACCGATGCCGCCGGTCGATGGGTCCGTGGCGATCTCCCAGTCGTCCTCGGATGCGAAGAACTGGGCCGTGTCGTCGACGTGGTAGGTGGACCACATGTCCGACTGGACCCGGAAGAGGTCTTCGGGATAGCGGAAGTGCTCGGCGAGCCCGTCGGGGAGGTCGGCAGCACTCAGGTAGGAGTTGGGGAAGATCCGCAGCTGTGCCCGGGCCAACGGGTCGTCGGGGTCGATGACGTAGACGTTCACCTCACCGCTCTCGGCATCCACCGTTGCCTTGGCCGCGTTCCGGATGTAGTTGAAGTCGTTCGGGAGGCTGTTCTTGCCCGCCTCTGGCTGGCGCAGGCGAGAGATGTCCGCCCCCTCCGAGTAGGGGTACGAGTCCGTGACCGAGTAGAGGTCGACCACCCAGACGAGGCGCTCGTCGAGCACCACGAGGTAGGGATCCGAGTCCTGGGAGAAGAACGGGGCGACATCGGCCACGCGCTGTTGCACGTTCCGCTTCATCAGGATGCGGGCATCGTCGCCGATCTGGGGCGAGATGAGCACGTTGAAGTCGGAGTAGCGCAGGGCGAACAGCACTCGTCTGAAGAAGCTGCCGATGCCGACGCCCCCGTCGCCGTCGTAGGAGTTGGTCTTGGTCTCCGCCGAGGTCAACGGATAGTCGATCTCGACCGTGTCGGACCCGGCGATGACGAATGAGTCGGGGTCGTAGGTCTCGCCGAAGTAGAGCCGGTTCCCCGCCTCGCTCGTGGTGAAGGCTTCGTACTCGGTGGCCGGGGGCACGTCACTGACCAAGTAGTTGGGGCGGCGTCCGATGACGTCCGCGGCCTGGGACACGACCGGTCCGTAGCCATGCGTGTAGGCCAGGGTGTCGACCACCCAGGAGCGATTCTGGACGCCGGTGACGTCGATCTCGCGCGACGTCAGCATGACTTGGCTCAACTCGCCGTCGAGCAGATAGCGGTCCACGTCGACGTCACCCAGGTCGTAATACGGTCGGATCGCTTGCTGCTGGTCGTAGGTGGAAGCAAGCACGGCCGGGTCCCAGACGCGGATGTTGTTGATCGTCGCCTCGTTGGCGGTGATGTCTGCGGCATCGAGGGCAGGAGTCCCGGAGAACTCCTGTGTTGCGATGTCATCGATACCGAAGGCGAATCGCGTCGCATCCAGTTGTCGGGCTATGTACTCCGATTCCTCGTTGAACTCGTTCGGCTGCACGGCGAGCCGCTGGTACAGGGCCGGAACCGCCGACCCGACCACCAACCCGATCACCACCCAAAGGCCAAGCGAGACGATGGGGAGCGTCCACCCGCGTCGCCAGATGTTGACGATCAGGGCGGCTCCGGTCGCAGCCGCCACCAGGGCCAGCAGGCGCATGGCCCAGATGCGTATCTCCACATCCGTCGCGCCGGCCCCGAACACGAACTCGCCACTTCGCTGGTCGAGCAGGAGTCCGTACTGGTCCAGCACGTACCCGGCCGCACGGACCAGGGCCATGCCGGCGAGCAGGATGGAGAGGTGCCCGCGAGCCCCCGGCTCCACCGTCGGTAGCTCGCCGGTGGAGATCCGAATGCCGCCGTTGACGTAGTGCACGGCGATCGAGAGGAGGACGGCGAGCACGAGGATCTGGAACAACCAGGAGATGACGTCCTGCCAGAACGGCAGGGTGAACACATAGAAGCCGGCATCGATGCCGAACTGGTCGTCCAGGACTCCGAACACCTCTCGGTTCAGGAAGAACAGGACATCCGGCGTCCAGACCGTCGCGGCCAAGCCGTTCAGGGCTGCGAACGCTGCGGCGAGGATGCCGAACAGCCGCCGCACCCGAGGCTGGAGCCAGCCCCCGAGGCGCTCAGGTCCCTCGCTCTCCTCGGAGAAGACCAGCAGGCCGGGCGAGAAACGTCCCGCCAGGACGACGTTGCCCCAGAGGATGATCCCCGCCAGCAGGGCGGCGACGGCGAAGAGGGCGATGGACGTGAGGAAGCGGGTGAGCCAGACCTCGGAGTAGCCGGCCTCGTCGTACCAGAGGTACTCGGTGTAGTACGTGGAGAAGGTGCGGAGGACGACGAAGAGGCCGATCAGGCCGAGTACGACGAGGGTCGGCCAACGTCGGCCGCCTGTACGGGGCCGTCGGGGCGGCGGTGGTTCGTTGGACGCCATCATGGGTGGCGGAGCCTAGGCAGGGTGCCGGTGCACTCAGAAGGCCGGGTCACACGGGGAGCAGGATGCAGCTGCAACCGTCATGGATCGGCGGAAGCACCACCTCACCCGACTCGACCGTTTCGGCGCAGGTGGAGCAGGCTCGGCTCTGATGGACGGCGACGTCGTGGCCGGCGGCTGACACGGCTTCTTGGATCCCCCGATGGAAGGCCTTGAGCGCTTCGGCGCGCAGGTGACGCTCGGCGCTGTCCGAACGCCAAGACCGGAAGACCCGGCTCACCTCGGCTCCCTTGCCGGCTGCGTCGGTGCCTCGGTCGAGCGCCCGCTCGATCGATGCGGCGAGGTCACCTGCCATGACCGAGTCCCCCATGTCGGGACTCCCGCTGACGGTGAAGTCGGTACCAAGCCGCTCGGCGGCCCACTCGGCTCCCGATCGGCGAGCCGAGTCGCGCACCAGGAGGAGTGTGGGTTCGAGGTGCTCGGAGAGTTCGGTCCGGGACGGACGCCAGGTGTCGGACTCCTTGCGGATGCCCTCGAGGGATTCGTTCTGGGCGTCGGCGAGTTCTCGCTTGACACCTCGCAAGGCGCCGTTGGTGATCGGGATGATCCGTCGGTCGCGTTGCTCCACGGCCTTCTCGACCTCCGCCGGGTCCTCCCTGAACGCAGGCTCCGTCGATTGACCCCGGAGCTCAGGCTCCGGATCGAGTGGTTCGGGCTGCGGTTCCACCTCTGCCGCCGGTTCCGGCTCCTCGGCTTCCGGCTCTTCGGACCCGCCCCGCAGCGATGCGAACAGGTCCGAGAGCCCGTCCTCGGGCGTTCCGGAATCCGGCTCCGGGACCACCTCCGGTTCGACCTCGGCGGGCTGCGCCTCGGTGGTCGGAGGAGGCTCGACTTCTGGCTCGGGGGCGGATTCCGGCTCTTCCTTCAGTCTCCGGACCTCTTCGACGACATCCATCGTCTCGACCGGCTCCCCGACCGGTCCGGTGTCCGGCTCCTCGGCGTCGGCGGGGGCCGGGATCACCCGAACGCCGCCGTATGACTCCTCCTGGCCCGTCAGCTCGACGACCTCGGGGTCCGGGGCGGGCACGGGTGCCGGCTCGGGCGCGGTCTCCAACTCGCCCCGGCGCTCGTCGATCTCGCCTTCCAGCCGGGACACGGTGGAGCGCACCGACTCGAGCTCGGAGAGGAGCTCGTCGCGCCGTACCTCGAGGGCGTGGGCCCGGGCCTGGGCGGCATCGGCGGCTTCTCGTGCCTCGCCGAGCATGCGGTCGCTCTCGGTCGTGGCATCGGTGTGGAGCCGCTCCGACTCCATTCGGGCCACCCGGAGCACGTCATCGGCCTCCTTCTTGGCCGCGGCCACCAACCGGTGGGCCTCCCGCTCGGCCTCGGCCCGGAC
This sequence comes from bacterium, assembly GCA_024639975.1. GTDB lineage: Bacteria > Actinomycetota > Acidimicrobiia > Spongiisociales > JAENVV01 > JAHEFX01. The sequence goes on along the minus strand of JAHEFX010000001.1, from coordinate 91,033 downwards.
GATGCGGACGTCGTCCTCGGCATTCGCGACGGCCACTTCGGCCTCGGCTCGGGCCTGGTCGACGATGGACGCTGCCTCAGCTTTGGCCTGCTCGAGGAGCTCGGTGACCTCGACCTCGGTCTTCGCCGTCAACGCGCCTGCGGCTTCCTCTGCAGCCTTCAACACACCGGCCACCTCGAGGGCGAACTGGTCGTAGTCGGCCGGCACGCCGGAATGCGCCGCGAGCGTTCCAGCAAGGTCGTCACGTTGGGAGGTCAGCTCGGCGATCTGCTTCTTCAGTGACTTGACGGCGCCGTCGACGTCGGCCTTGTCATAGCCACGGAGCGCCTGTCGGAAGCGGGCGCCGTCCTCGGGGGCAGCATCGGTCATGGGGGAACTGTAGAGGGCGGTCCAAGCATCCCCCGGTCAGGTGGCGCTCAGCCGGCAGCCGAGATCAGTTCGTCGGCACCGAGCCACTCGAGGGCGTCGTCGATCGTGGTGACCTTCACCAGCTCGATGTCGACGTCGGCCTCCTGCGCCTTCTCCCAGTTGGCCTCCGGAACGAAGACCACGTCGGCACCGTCGCGCGCGGCGCCGATCACCTTCTGCTTGATGCCGCCGATGGCGCCGACACCGCCGTTGCGGTCGATCGAACCGGTCCCGGCCACCTTGCGACCGTCGAGGAGATCGTCATCGCTCAACATGTCGAGCAGTGTGATGGTGTACATCAGGCCGGCCGACGGTCCACCGATGTTGCCCTGGTCGATCTCGATGTCCACCGGGCTCTCGAATCCCCAGGCGTAGGTGCCCGCCCCGAAGCCGATCATGGGACGGCCCGGTTCGACCGTGGACTCCACCAAGGTGACGGTGAGCGTGAGCTCCTCTTCCTCGTCGGTCTCGATGTTGCGGACCACGGCGAGCTCCAGCTCGTCACCTATGTCGTTCTTGTAGATCTCCGTGATGGCCTCGAGGTGCTGGGTCACCGGAATGCCATCGATGGCGACGACCACGTCGCCGACTTCGAGCACTCCCACGGCGCCGGTCTCGGGGAGGATCGCATCGACCGTGACGCCCTCACCTTCGACCGTCACGTCGTAGCCGAGGATTGCCAACGCCACATACTCGGCGGTCTCCTTGGACACGGCCATGTTGTTCCGCTGGCGCTCGGCGTAGTCCTCGTCGGACTCGGCAGGGTTGCGCACCCGTTCGAGCTCGATCAGGTCCACGGCTGGGTTGAGGTCCGCCCACAGCGCCTCCAGGACCGTCACGTCGTAGGAGGGGACCACGGTGAGCATCAGCGCCTCGCCGTTGAGCTCTGTGGCCTGCTCGCCCTCGACGAAATCGGCGATCTCGTATACCGGACCGGGGCGGAATGACGCGTAGCCGGTCTCGGAGAACGATGCCCAGCCGACGGCGGCTCCCAGGATGAGAGCGAGGAACCCGACGGCCCAGACCCAGTTGGGTACTCGACGCATGGCGGGAAGCGTACGGCTGCCGGGGTTGTAGCGAGACACCTTGGGATGGCGTGTCTCGTCCTGCCGCACTGGCTACCGGAAGGTCCGGCCGACGATTGGTCCAGGTCCTCGTGTGGGCAGGGCCCCCGGTCGGTACGCGGTTCCGGCGGGCGAACCCCGCCTAGACCTCTTCGCCGAGGTAGGCCTTGATGACGGCCGGGTTGGCACTCACCTCGTCGGGGGTGCCCTCGGCGATCTTCTGGCCGAAGTCGAGGACCATGATCCGGTCGGCTATGTCCATCACGAGGCCCATGTCGTGCTCGACGAGGATCATGGCGATCCCGAGCTCGAACCGGATGTCGAGGATGAACCGAGCCATGTCCTCGGTCTCTTCGAGGTTCATGCCCGCCACAGGCTCGTCCAGGAGGAGCAGCTCGGGCTCCATGGCGAGGGCCCGCCCGAGCTCGACCCGCTTCTGGATGCCATACGGCAGGAGGGCCACCGGGTACTTGCGCCACTCCTCGATCTCGAGGAAGTCGATGATGTCCTCGACGACGGCGCGGTTGGCGAGCTCGTCGCGGTTGGTGCGACCGACGTAGAGCATGTCGCTCACCCAGCCCGACTGCATGCGCACGTGCCGCCCGAGCATCAGGTTCTCGATCACCGTCATGTGCTCGAACAGCTCGATGTTCTGGAAGGTCCGGGCCATCCCCTTGGAGGCGATGAGGTCGGGACGCTGGCCGAGGAGCTGCTCGCCGCGCCACTTGACGGACCCCTCTTGGGGCTTGTAGACGCCGGAGAGACAATTGAAGATCGACGTCTTGCCGGCACCGTTGGGGCCGATGATCGAGAACAGCTCGCCCTCACGGACATGGAACGTCACACCGTCGACGGCTTTGACGCCGCCGAAGGCGAGGGAGACCCCCTCGAACTCGAGGATGTTGCCGGTCCGCGCCTCGTCGCCACGGCCGCCGAAGAGGACCTTGCGGTCTGCTTTCGCCGTCATGACAGCCACCGCTTCCTGCGCTTGTAGTGCTTCACATCCCGGAAGCTCTTCCGCTCCCCCTCGTCGCCGTGGAGGCCGAGGTAGAACTCCTGGACGTCCTCGTCCTTCAGGAGCTTTTGGGGGTCGCCGTCCATGACGACCTTCCCGGTCTCCATGATGTAGCCGTAGTCGGCGATCGAGAGCGCCATGTTGGCGTTCTGCTCGATCAGCAGGATCGAGACCCCGGCCTTGTTGACGTCGACGATGATGTCCCGGACCTGTTGGACCAACAGCGGCGCCAGACCGAGCGACGGTTCGTCGAGGACCAAGAGCTTCGGCGACTGCATCAGCGCCCGTCCGATGGCGAGCATCTGCTGCTCGCCGCCCGAGAGGTACCCGGCGGTCGCCTTGCGGCGCTCGGCCAGCCGAGGGAACAGGGTCATCACCTGGTCATAGGCAGCCGAGGTCGCCTTGCGATCACGATTGACGTACGCCCCGGCAGCCAGGTTCTCATCGACGGTGAGCTCTCCGAAGATCCGGCGCCCCTCCAACACTTGGCTGATTCCGAGCTTCACCCGATCAGACGGGTCCAGCTCGGTGATGTCGGCGCCGTCGAAGGTCACGTGACCCTTGGTCACGTCTCCTTCGTGGACATCGAGCAACCCGCCGATTGCACGGAGCGTCGTGGTCTTGCCGGCACCGTTCGCACCCAGGAGGGCGACGATGCTCCCGTCCGGCACCTCCAAAGAGATGCCGCGCAGTACCAGGACGACGTCGTTGTAGACGACTTCGAGGTTGGCGACTTCGAGCAATCTTCCTCCGTTGCGGGGTCGGGGGTAGGGGTCCTGGGGGCGCCGAAACGCCCCCAGGACCGAATCGGTTGGTTCAGCCGTCCAGCGAGTAGCAGGCCTCGTTGAACTCGTACGCGGCGGTGATGTCGGCCGTGTAGGGACCCTCGGAGAGAGTCCATCCGGTCGATTCGCCGGCTGCCAATCCAGCCGGATCGGGGCGACCGATGTACGACGCCCGCTGTACCCGCTCGTTGGGCTCGCCCGCGTAGACCTCTGATGGGGCGTAGGACCCCAGCTCCACGGACTCCAGCGACTTGGCCGCAGCGAGGATGCCCGCTCGGGTCCAGTCACCGTTGTCATAGGCCGCAAGCAATGCTTCGTGCATGATCTTGGCCTCCGTGAAGCCCTCGAGGTAGTAGTCGAGAGCCGGAGCCTCGGCGTTGTACTGACGGAACAGCTCACGCTCGGCGTCGGCCGCCGGATCGAACCAGGGCACCTGGTACGTCGAGTTGTAGTACATCTCGGCGATGGCGTCCTTGATCGGCGAGTCCGGCGCAACGAACGACGGTGACCAGTTCGGCGAGTTGCCGCCCCAGGCGCCGTTGAATCCGTTCGCGATCGCCTGACCGAAGATCGCGGACATCGTTCCCGGCGTCGTCGTCGTCCAGACGATCTCAGCCCCGGAATCAGTGATCCCGTTGGCCACCGCCGTGAGTGTCGTCTCATCCGATGGGATGATCTGGCCGGATCCGTCGTAGACCACCTCGAGGCCCAGGGCCTCGGCGGCGAGAGCAGCGCCAGCGGCACCGTCGAGGCCGTAGTCACCGGGGACCGAGGCGATGGCGATCGTCGTGCCGCCGGTGTCCTCGGCGATGTACGAGATGCCGTTCATCGACTCCAGGCAGTACGGCGAGCCATGCGACAACAGGTTGGCGTTGAGGGCCGGATCGGACCACCCCGAGTACCAGGTCAACGGGATCGTCAGCATGCTGTCCTCGGCCAGCTGCGGCAGGATCGCGACCGTGTGCGGCGAGCCCGTCGAGTGCTGGATGGCCGCCACGTTGTCTCGCATCTCTTCGTAGAGCTGCACGTGGCTGTCCACGACATACACGGTGTCCACGACGTCGAGCTCGACGGTGTATCCGTTGATCCCGCCATTGGCGTTCACGTCCTCCCAGTAGACGCGGATGCCCTCGGCGATGGCGCTCACCAGCGGCCCGAACGGCCCGGTGAGGTCGGACAGCAGTCCGAGCGTGATCGTCATGTTCTCGGTGTCGACGCCGAAGTCGGTGGCAAGCTCCATCATGTCGCCGCCGTCACCCTCGGTGTCGTCGGTCATGTCCTCGGTCGTTTCGGTGCTGTCACCGTCGTCCGTGGCCTCGGTGGTCTCAGTTGCTTCGGTGTCGTCCGTCGCGTCACCGTCGTCGCCCTGCGAACACGCAGCGGCGACCATGGCGAACGCAAGGAGCAGCACCAACCATCTGGTCAGATGCTTCATTCGGTTCCTCCTGTTTCCTTCTCTCTCCAAGCGGCGGGGCCTGGGCCCTGCCGCCGTTGTGCCCCCCACCTAGTAGGTGAACGGCCAACCCTTCCAGTAGTTCCTGATGCGAAGCCAGATCCCGTAGAGACCCAACGGCTCGAAGATCAGGAACAGCACGATGAGCAATCCGAACAGTACGCCGTTGAGCTGGTCGACCGACAGACCGGGTCCGACACCGGGCAGCGTATTGATGAGGCCGAAGTCGTCCGGGGACGTGGCGATGAAGAGGTCGCCGATCCACGCGAGCACGCCCTCGCCCGACTCCACGATGGCCGCTCCCCAGTCCGTGAGGTCGCGCACGACCCGCGGCAGGATGAGCACGAACGCCGCGCCCATCAGGGTGCCCGAGACGGTTCCGGCGCCACCGATGATGATCATGGCGATGAACTGCACGGCCAGGAAGAGGTCGAAGCGTTCGGGGATCGAGCGGCCGACGAAGGAGGCGAGCAGGGCTCCGGCGAAACCGGCGAATGCCGACGAGAGGCCGAATGCCAGGAGCTTGTACTTGAACTCGTTGACACCCATCACCTCCGCGGCCACGTCCCGGTCACGAATCGCCTGGAAGGCCCGACCCGTCCGGCTGCGCTGGATGTTCTTGGCGACGAGCACGGCTGCCACCGCGAAGCCGAGCATCAGCATGTAGGTCGAGACCTCCGACGAGATCTGGAACCCGGCGATCGTCGCGTCCTGACCGAAGTCGAACAACGGCGTGCCTTCCTTCCAGAACTTGAACTGGAACTCCGGGTGCGTCCTGCCCGACTGGGATCCACCCGTGAGGCCCTTCCAGTTTCGGAAGACGTACTCGCCGATGATCACGAGTCCGAGGGTCACGATCGCCAGATAGAGCCCGCGGACGCGGACGGCCGTCGGCCCGACGATGAGCCCGATGATCGCCGGCACCACGGCTGCCGCCGGCAGCCACACCCACATGGGCAGGCCCTCACCCAGCAGGGCACCGCCGGCCTCACCGCCGAGCCAAGCGGCCGTATAGGCGCCGATACCCAGGAAGAACGAGTGTCCGAGGGAGACCTGTCCCGCCAGCCCGGTGAGGAGATTCAGCCCGAGCGCGCCGATGGCGAAGATGAAGACCTGGCTCATCAACTTGACCCAGTCGTTGTCACCGAGGAACCCGAGTCCCGGGACGATGCCGAACGGCGCGATGAGGAGCAGCGCCAAGAACAGCGCGGCCATCAGCTTCTTGGTCCAGGTGTTCAGGAGGGACTGGTCCTCCTGGTAGCTCGTGTAGAGCAGTGGGCGACCCCTCATGACACCCTCACCTCGGTCGTGGGATGCTCACACACGGCGTATCTCCTCCGTACCGAAGATCCCATACGGACGCACGATCAGCACGATCAGCATCACGATGTAGGGGACGATGCCGCCAAAGCCGGCACCCAGGAAGTCGAACTGCAGGTACGACACCGCAGCCGACTCGGCGAAGCCGATCATGAAACCACCGAGGATCGCGCCGACCACCGAGTCGAGTCCGCCGACTATGACGACCGGGAAGGCTCGGAACACGAAGAACGCCGTCGAGGTGTCGACGCCAGCCGATCGCCGGGGAAAGATCGAGATGAACAGGCCGGCGACGGTGGCAAGGACCGCACCGATCGCCCAAGCGATCGAGAAGATCCGGCCGACGTTGATCCCCTGGGCGCGCGCGGCCTCCTGGTCGAACGCCGTGGCACGCATCGCGATACCGGTTCGGCTGCGGAAGAAGAGGGCGACGCCGGCGACCAACACGACGGCGGTGAAGAACTGGGCCACCTCGCTGTAGGCGACGGTGACCCAGCCGAGGTCCAGGATCTGGGTACCGAACGGGTCGCCCAGCGGCCGGGGATCGGTGCCGATGAAGTCGTTGGTGATGCCGCGCAACATGATGTCGACGCCGAGTGTCACGAGGGCGACAGCGAACATCTCCTCGCCGACCATCGGTCGGATGAAGGCCCGCTCGAGCAGGACACCGAGAAAGGCTGCGGCGATCAGGGCCAGGATGACCGACAACGTCCAGGAGAACCAAGGGGCCACACCCGGGATCCAGCGGCCCGGGATGTCGTAGATGGAGGCGAAGGCTGCAATCAGGTACGCGCCGGCCGCCGTCAGGGCACCATGGGCGAAGTTGAGGACGCGCGTCGCCTTGAAGATGATGACGAGACCCATGCCGAGCAGGGCGTAGATCGACCCGAGGGAGAGTCCCTCGGCGACCATCTCGGCGAAATCGTTCGTAGCGCCGGCCTGGGCGAGCACGACCGTTGGAATCATCCCTTGGGCCCGTACATGTCCACGACGAGGTCACCGAACATGTCCTCCATCGCACTCCGCTTGACCTTCTGGGTGGCGGTGAGCTCGCCGTCCTCGTGGTCCAGCTCCTTGGGGATGAGCCGGAACTTGCGGATGTGCTCCACCCGGGCGAACTGCTCGTTGGTCTCGTTGACGACCTGCTGGACCAACTCGATGACCTCTTCCTTCTCGGAGAGGTCCCGGTAGGTGGTGTAGGGGATCCCCTTGCGGAGCGCCCAGTTGCCGACCGTGTCGAGCTCGATACCGATCAGGGCCGTGAGGTACTTCTGGCTGTCGCCGATGACCATGGCTTCGCGGATGTACGGGCTGGTCTTCAGCTTGTTCTCGATCTCGGACGGCGAGATGTTCTTGCCGCCGGCGGTGATGATGATGTGCTTGATGCGATCGACGATCTTGATGTGGGTGCCGTCGACCCACACCCCCACGTCGCCGGTCTTGAGCCAGCCATCCTCGGTGAACGTCTCCTCGGTCGCCTCGGGCTTGTTCCAGTAGCCCATGAAGACGCCGGGGTGCTTCGTCTGGATCTCGCCCGTGTCGCCGTCGAGCCGCAGGCCGATGCCCGGGTACGGCTCCCCGACCGTGCCGAGCTTCATCCGCCCGGCCCAGTTGCCCGTCGCGACGGCTGCGTTCTCGGTCATGCCGTAGAGCTCGTAGACCGGGACGCCGATACCGAGGAAGAACTCGAGCACCTCCGGGGCGATCGGGGCCGCACCCGTGGATGCATAGCGGCAGCGCCTCATGCCGATTCGCTCCAGCAGGGCTCGGAAGACCAGGGGTCGCCAGATCATGTCGAGCAGCTTGGCCTTGGCCGTGTAGTCGCCCCCGTTGGCAACCCGCTCCCGGCCGATCACGCCGGCCGCCCTGGTGGCCATGCCGAGCATGAGCCGCTTGAAACGAGTGGCGTCCTGGCCCTTGATCAGGATCGACGCGTGGATCTTCTCCCAGATCCGGGGCACGGCGAAGAAGACCGTCGGCTGGATCTCGCGCAGGTTGATCTGCACCGTGTCGATCGACTCGGCGAAGTTGGCCTTGGCGCCGGTGCCGATGACCGACCAGGTCGAGAAGACGCGCTCGGCGACGTGACACAACGGCAGGTAGGTGAGGATCTCGTCGTCGGGAGTCGGCGCACCGCCACCGGGGATCCGCTGGGGGCTGTTCACGATCTTGTCGATCGCGAACTCGGCGTTCTCGTTGGAGAGCATCGCCCCCTTGGGCGGGCCGGTCGTGCCCGAGGTGTAGACGAGGGTCATGATGTCCTCGGCCTGCGCCTCACCCATGAGCCGCTCCACCTCGCCGGCGTGCTCGGCCCGGTGCTTGCGCCCGGTCTCGAGGAAGTCTTCCCAGTAGACGAGACGGTCGTCGTCGTACTTCACGACCCCTCGTGGCTCGACATACAGGACCGTCCTCAGCTTCGGCAGGGTGGCCGAGACCTCGAGCCACTTGTCGACCTGCTCCTGGTCCTCGGCGAAGAGGATCGACGACCCGGAGTCGGAGAGGAGGTACTGCACCTCGGCAGCGGGATTTGTCGGGTAGAGACCGACGGTGATCCCTCGGATCGCAACGGTGGCCACGTCGAGGATGAACCACTCGGGCCTGTCCTCGGAATGGATGGAAACCCGGTCACCCGGCTCGACACCGAGGGCGAGCAAGCCGTGCGCTGCGTCGAGGACGAGGTCCCAGAACTGCGCCCAGGTGTACTCCTGCCAGATGCCGAAGTCCTTCTCGCGCATCGACACGGCATCGGGGGACCGTTCGGCCCAGTCGCGGACTCGGGCCGCGATCGTGTGGTAGCCGGTCGTGGGAGTGGGCGCGTCCGGAGGCGTCATCGTGGCGGTCAAGTACAAGCCCTCTGTTGGCTCAGGGTGTCGGGGACCTTACGCAATGATTTCGGAGCCGGGTTGAAATTCACAAGAAACCAACGACCGTTCGTTCAGCTCGACGGCACCCTAGTGGACAGGCCGTAGGGTGCCCCCAATGCGCCACATCGCCGTCCTCGACGAAGCCCTCGACCTCGCGGCGACACATGGCCGGATCGCCGACCCGAGCGCCGGTGCGTCGGTCGTCTTCACCGGCCACGTGCGGGACCACTCCCCGGGCAAGGACGGCGTCACGAAACTCGAGTACGAGGCATACGAGGAGCACGTCGAGTCCGCCATCGGCGTCATCGTCGACGAAGCGGTCGAGCGCTGGCCGGTACTCCGGGTGTCGGTGGAGCACCGGACCGGCACCGCCCTCCTCGGCGAGGAGACCGTGGTGGTCGGGGTCGCCGCAGCCCACCGGGGCGACGCCTTTGCCGCCGCACGGTTCATCATCGACGAACTGAAGGCCCGTGCGCCGATCTGGAAGAAGGAGTTCTGGCCCGGCGGCGAGGAGTGGTCCAAGGGCTCCTGACCGGACCCGGAGTCACCGATACGACCATCCACGAGCCGGGGGTGGCCCGTACCTGTGAAGTTGCTGTGAGTACGGCATTTCCACCTGCGTTCATTCGAGCCACCCATACACTTCCTCCCATGCCGCTTCCCTCCGATTCCGACTGGTGGCCTGAAGGTCCCATCCCCGCTCCCGGCCCGCCCGCCGAGGAGTCGCCCGCGACCGTCATCGAGGTCATCGACGAGGCCGGTCCGAGCCGGCAGGGCCGCTTCGGGATGGTGCTCGTCACCGCCATCGTGGCCGGTGCCATCGGGGGCCTCGCGACATGGGGCACGTTGGCCGCCACCGGCGCGCTCGACGATGACGGGGTGACCGCCAATCCCGCGCTGACCCGAGGGGTGACCACGGTCGAGCTGGCCGTGGCCGACTCGGAGGACGCGCCAAACGACATCGGGGAGGTCGCCGACCGCGTTCTCCCCTCGGTCGTCCAGGTGGTGGTCTACGAGCAGAACGGCGAGGACGAGAACGGAGACCCGCTGTTGTTCCCTGCGGGCAGCGGATCCGGTGTCGGCTACACCGCCGAGGGCCACATCCTGACGAACAACCACGTTGTCGAGGGCGCCGAGCTCATCGAGATCGAGCTCGTCGACGGGCGCGTCTACGAGGCGGTGTTGGTCGGTCGGGACGAGCTCACCGACGTCGCCGTCCTCAAGACCGAGCCGGGCCTCGTGGAGCCGATTGCCATCGCCGATCGTGGCTCCATCGACCTGGGCGACCCCGCCATCGCCATCGGCAACCCGCTCGGGCTGGCAGGGGGACCGTCCGTGAGCGTCGGGATCGTCTCGGCCTTCGAGCGCCAGCTCGACATCGAGCGACCGGGCGGGGACTCCCGCAACCTCCAAGGACTCATCCAGACCGATGCCGCCATCTCCGGCGGCTCGTCGGGTGGCGCACTCGTGGACCAGAACGGAGCCCTCATCGGGATCACCACCGCCAAGAGCATCGGGGACTCCGTGGAGGGCGTCGGTTTCGCCATCCCGGTCGACCTCGTCGAGAACATCGCCCTCGACCTCATCGCGAACGGCTCCATCAACCACCCGTTCCTCGGGATCCTCGGGCAGACGTTCTACGAGGAGCTGGAGGACGGTGCACGGACCCCTGCCGGGGCCGTGGTCAGTGAGATCTTCGACGGTACCGGCGACTTCGCCGACATCACCGAGTCCGCTTTCGGCGATGCCGGTGCCGAGGAGGACGACGTGATCGTCGCCTTCGACGGCGAGGAGATCCAGAACATGAACGAGTTGGCCTCGCTGCTCCGTCGCTACCGTGCGGGCCAGGAGGTGGAGGTCATCGTCGACCGCAACGGCAGCTCCGTGCCGATCGTGGTCACCCTCGGCGAACGACCAGACGTCCCATGAGCGACAACCTGTTCGAACAGCTCTTCGAGCTCTTCAACCAGCCCGGTCCCGTGAATTGGCGGCTGGCCGAGGAAATCGCAGGTTCCCTCTCCGGCGAACCCGACCCGGTCGACCCATGGCTCGCCGACGAATACACCGAGCTCGGGAACCTCGCCCTCCTCCAGACGGCCACGGTAGAACTGCTGCCCGACCTCGCCTCCGCCCGGATCGATCCCGTCGACCGGGCCACTTGGACGACCGACAACCTCCGCGCTTTCGACTACCTCGTCGAGCCCCTCGGCAAGCGCATGGGCGAGCAGGCCCAGATGCTGGGACCCCTCGCCGGATCGTTGGTCGGCATGCAGGTCGGGTCACTGGTCGGATCGCTCGGTCACCACGTCCTCGGCGGTTTCGACGCCGCCCTCATCGCCCGCTCCGAGCGCGGCTACCTGGTGGTCCAGAACCTCGAGACCTTCGCCTCCACCCACGGCCTCGACACCCGCCAGACCCGTCTTTGGGCAGCCCTCCACGAAGCCATTCACCTTCGCCTGTCCTCGGTCGACTGGATCTCCGACCACTACGCCACCCTCCTCGGGACCTACCTCGGCGGCATCGAGGTCGACCTCGGCTCGATCACCGAGCAGATGCAGGGATTGACCGACCCCATGGCCGCAGCCGAGCAGATGGGCGACGGGTTCGACCTCGGTTCGCTCCTCGGTTCGTCGTCGGAGCAGTGGGCACAGGACGACGCACAAGCCGTGCTCGCCTTCGTGGCGGGCCTCCGCCACCACCTCGTCGGCGGCTTCGGCGATCGCTGGCTCCCCGACCTCACCGACGTCAAACGTGCCCTGGCCGTGCGGGCCGACGAACCCGACGTCCACGCCGGCGTCTCGATCTCACTACCGAGTCACGAACTCGTCCTGACGGCCGAGGCGTTCTGCGCCCAGGTCGAGGAACGATGGGGCTCGGAAGCATTTGCGCGTGTCCTGGAGTCGGCCGAGACCATCCCCACGGCCGCCGAGCTGGCCGACCCCGTGGGCTGGGCGGCCCGCATTCTCCTCGACGACCCGTTCGGCGAGTAGCCCTGCTGCCTACCGGGTCGCCCGTTCCTACCCTGTAGGCAGCGACAGGTACCCCACAGGAGACACCATGCCCGCCGAGATCGGATCCCCCGCGCCCGCCTTCACGCTCGTCGACCAGGACCGCGAGCCATTCGACTCCGCATCGCTTCGCGGCCACAAGGCACTCGTCGTGTTCATGCCGTTCCCGTTCACGGGCAACTGCACCGCCGAGGCCTGCGCCCTGCGCGACAACCTCGCCCAGCTCGGCGAGCTCGACGCCAAGGTCGTGATCGTCACGGTGCACCCCCTTTTCACCAACAAGGAGTGGGCGACCCAGAACGGAATCGAGTACCCGGTCCTCGCCGACTACTGGCCGCATGGTGAGACGGCGATCGCCTACGGCGCCTTCAACGACAAGGTCGGCGCCGCCAACCGGATCACCTACGTGCTCGACGCCGACGGCGTGGTCCGCGACATCATCGACTCCGGTTCACTCGGGGTCATACGCGAGTTCGACTCCTACGTGGCCTCCCTCGAGGCGATCTAGCCGAACAGGCGGTTCCAGAGCCGCCGGAAGAGACCCCCGGCGTCGGGTGCCGGCAGCTCCGACACGACGGCCGCTCGCAGGTCGGGCGGGAGGTCGCCGATCATCACGAAGGTGCCCCCGCCCGATCGCCACGTCAGGAGGGTTCGACCGGGCCCGAGCTCGACGACGCCCGACTCGTCCGTCCCCTCGACCACCAAATCATCCTCCCACCGGGTGAGCGAGAAGGTGAACAGCCCGTCGCGGTAGAGGGCGGCTTCGAACCCCTCCCCGGCGACGACGTCCCCGATCCAAAAGTCCGAGACCGAGACCGGCAATGCCACCGACGGGATCTCGGGTCCCGCCTCGTCGCGTCCCCCGACCTCGGTGAGCTCCCAGTCGAGCAGCACCAGGGAACAGTGCGGCGAACCATCTCCGTCGAACGACGTCAGCGCGAGGGGCATCGACGTGACGGGGTCGACCACGATTTCCATCCGGCCCAACTCCCCGTCGAGGACCGAGAGCGCCCGGGTCGGCCGTCCGGCCAGCGTGCCGTCGCTCTCGGTGCCCAACTCGTACCGGTCGGCGAGGTCCGCCACCATCCCCGGGAGGTCGTGCTCGGAGACCGGGTCGCCGTCCTCGTCGAGAATGACGATCGCCCCTTCGTGGACGTGTACTTCCACCACGGCCTCGGTCCCGGCGCCGGGGCAGGTGTGGGCCGCCGTGCCGCTGGCCTCGAGCTCGGCCCAGTCCTCGGGGATCGTGGCGAGGGCCGGGGTGGCCCCGGCAACGACGAAGAGCGCCGTCATGGCAGCGAGGCGCCTCACGGCTGGACCCCGTTCATCGCCTGCGCCCGAGCGGTGAGCTCGGTGTGCGGGACGGTGACGTCATCGGTCGTGACCGGGGTCGGGCGCCCGAGCAGCAGGCCAACCGCCAGCACGACCACGACCACGGCGGCGGCCACCGGCACGTACCAGCGTCCCACGGCAGGCTGCTCCACGGCCGGGAGCAGGAACGCGGGGGGCTCGAGCAGCGGCAGGGCCCTGACGGCGGCACGGGCTTCCATGACGTCCCCGAGGTCGCCGCGGCAGGACTCACAGTCGGCGAGGTGCCCGCGGATGGTGACGGACTCGTCCGTCGTCACTTCGCCGTCGAGATAGGCCGAGAGCAGCTCGCCGAGGTGGTCGGTCGCGCTCATCCCAACCGCTCCCGGAGGCGGGCACGCCCGCGGTGGATCCTGCTTCGGACGGTCCCGACCGGGACGCCGAGCGCCTCGGCGATCTCGGCATAGGACAAACCGACCACGTCACACATCACGACCGGAGCCCGGAAGTCCTCGGGAAGGTCGAGCAGGGCCTTCTGCACGTCGTCGCCGAGTCGGATGGAGGCGAGCACCTCGTCGGCCGGTGGGGACGCGGCACGCACCATGCGGTCGGGTTGCTCCGGGAGGGGAACGGTCGGGCGCCGCTTCCGACGCCGGTACTCGTCGACGAAGGTGTTGTGGGTGATCCGCCACAGCCATGCTTCGAACGAACCCGGCGTGTAGCCCGCGAGGCCCTTCCGAACCCGCAGGAGTACCTCCTGGCTGAGGTCGGACGCGTCGTCGGGATTACCGGTGAGGCGGTAGGCGTAGCTGTAGATGCGTCTGCCATGGACCCGAGCGACCTCCTCCCAGTCGGTTGGGTGCTGATCGGGGGATGTCATCGATCAGCTACGCAACGACGGGGAGTCCGCCACGGTTCCCGGTCAATCGATCGACTTGTCGTCGACTTCGGCCTCGGGAAGGTCCTCGGTCTCGCCGTCGTTGCCGTCCTCGAGCCCCTTGCGGAACTCCTTGGCCGACTGCCCGATGGACCGGGCGAGCGCCGGGAGGCGTGTCGCGCCGAAGAGCACGAGCACGATGACGAGGATGATGATCAGCTCTTGGCCGCCAAAACGCATGGGTGCATCGTAACGGCACCCGACCGGTGTCAGCGGCGGAACATGGAGCGGGTGAAACCCGGCAGCCGTTGGCGACCGAGCAGGCGGGCGCGTTCGTGCTCGCGGTCGTACAGGTGGAACGGCACCAGCTTCGACGACACCAGGATCCCTTCGCTGGCCGAGGACTTCGCCAGGCCGAACAAGAATGCCTCGACGTCGGCCTCGGAGAGCTCGGGGTGGTCGCCGTCGGCGTGCGGCACCGATCGGACGTACACGGTGTCACCACCGCGTAGGGCCAAGTAGGTCTCGTCGTCGAGGTCCTCGATCGCGTAGCCGGCGGTCTTCAGTAGCCCACGCACGAGCTCGGGTGCGTCGTCCTCGGTCGGGTGTAGGCCCTGGGCGCGGAGGGCGGTCATCACCTCCGGTGACAGGCCGAGCTCCGATCCGATGGAGGGCAGCTCATCGGGGCCGAAGTCGGCCGGTCCCTCGGCCTCCCCCGATGCATGCTCCAGCAGGGGCGCTGCGCCCGTGGCGATCTCGAAGGCGACGTCCTCGACAGGGGGCGGCAGCATGCCGTCGGCCAGTTCGATGTGGCCGATGTGCTGCACGGCGTCGCGACCCGACCGGACGACTATCCGGTTGAGCCGGCCGCTGGCGAGGTGGACGTCGAACTGCCGACGTTTGCGGATCGCCTCGACGGCACTCGACATGAGGATCTCGTGGAGCCGGTCGTCCTTCTCCTCCGACAAGGGGACGGCGAACTCGACGACCACGTCGTCGTCCTCCAACTCCACCAACGTGACGGGCGGTTCGATGGTGAGGGATCCGCCCCCGCCTTCGGACGGCTCGGACGTGTCGGTCTCGTCGTCCCGAGGTGACCGGAGCGCCAACCAGACGACCAGGCCGATGACAGCGACGCCAGCCGCCAACACGAAGAATCCCGCATCGGACATGGGCCGCAATCTACCCCGACCGGACCCGTGGGGATGAAGGGTGGGCCGCCGGTCCGAGTCGGGCCGGCGACGGTCTGGCGGGGAGCGCTAGACCGCTTTCCTTGCGGCGGCGACGGTGCGTTCCTTGCGGATGCGACGCCGCTCCCGCTCGCTCATGCCGCCCCAGATCCCGAATTTCTCGCCCGTGCAGATGGCGTACTCGAGGCACTCCACCTGGACGGGGCACTCCGAGCAGATCTGCTTCGCCCGACGGGTGGATGCACCACGCTCGGGGAAGAAGAGATCGGCGTCGGCTCCCCGACACGCGCCATTGTCTTGCCAAGCCAAGCCTTCGAGGTCCAATGCCTCGAAGAGTTCGCTGGCCATCCTCCGTCGACCGCTCACCGCTCTCCCGAACTACACGTTTGTAATTACGACGGTGCAATTGTTGCATATGCGCGCGCGCTGTCAAGCGGAACCTCGGAATCGTGCGGTGGCGGGGGCGAGCGTGGCCCCGTTTAGGATCACCCGGAACTGCACATCGGACCACGAAGGAGGAGGCGGTGGAGGCACAAACGCCGACCGCCCGACGTCATTGGCTGGTCGAGTTCTACGGCTCGACGGTCGGGAAGAAATGGGTGATGGCCATCACCGGGGTGATCCTGATGGGCTTCGTCGTCTTCCACATGATCGGGAACCTGAAGGTGTTCGTCCCCCCCGTGGACGGCGAGCTCGAGATCAACCTCTACGGGGAGTGGCTCCGCTCGGTGCTCTTCCCAGCGCTCCCCCACTACGTGTTCCTGTGGATCCTGCGCCTCGGTCTGATCGTCGCGACGGTCCTCCACGTCGAGGCGATGATCTCGCTGACCCGGCGCAATGCCGCCGCCAAACCCCAGGGCTACACCAAGCAGGAGTTCCAGGCTGCCTCCTATGCCAGCCGCACGATGCGCCTCACCGGTCCGCTGGTGCTTGCCTTCGTGATCTTCCACCTGGCCGACCTGACATGGGGGATCGCCCCGTTCAACCCGGACTTCATCCATGGTGACGTCGCCAACAACCTGACCGCCTCGCTCACCAGGGCCGGCTGGGTCTTCTTCTATGCGGTGGCGAACATCGCATTGGGCTACCACCTCTGGCACGGGCTCTGGTCCATGTTCCAGAGCCTCGGCCTGAACAATCCTCGCTACAACGCCGCCCGTCGGCTGTTCGCCCAGGCGGTGACCGTGATCGTGGTCGGTGGCAACCTCCTCATCCTCGCCGGAGTGTTCTTCGGCTTCGCCCCGGGCATCTAGGAGCAGACATGGACACCGTTCTCGACGCCAAGATCCCCGAGGGACCCCTCGCTGACAAGTGGGACAACCACCGCTTCTCGATGAAGCTGGTCAACCCGGCCAACAAGCGCAAGTACCGCGTGATCGTCGTGGGAACCGGCCTCGCCGGCGCCTCGGCGGCCGCCACCATGGGTGAGCTGGGTTACCACGTCGACGTATTCACCTACCACGACTCGCCCCGACGAGCGCACTCGATCGCCGCCCAGGGCGGCATCAACGCCGCCAAGAACTACCAGGGCGACGGCGACTCGATCTTCCGGCTGTTCTACGACACCATCAAGGGTGGCGACTACCGCAGCCGCGAGGCGAACGTCTACCGGCTCGCCCAGGTATCGAACGAGATCATCGACCAGGCAGCCGCCCAGGGCGTGCCCTTCGCCCGGGAATACGGCGGCACGCTCGACAACCGCTCGTTCGGTGGCGCCCAGGTGTCTCGGACCTTCTATGCCCGGGGCCAGACCGGACAGCAGTTGCTGATCGGTGCCTACTCGGCGCTCATGCGCCAGGTCGCCGCCGGATCGGTGACGATGCACACCCGCAGCGAGATGCTCGAAGTGGTCAAGAAGGACGGGAGGGCGGTGGGCATCGTCACCCGCGACCTCGCCACCGGTGAGGTGGAGGCGCACTCGGCCCACGCGGTCGTGCTGGCCACCGGCGGGTACTCGAACGTCTACTACCTCTCGACGAACGCCATGTACTGCAACGCAACGGCAGCCTGGCGGGCCCACCGCGAGGGGGCGTACTTCGCCAACCCGAGCTACACGCAGATCCACCCCACCTGCATCCCGTCATCGGACGAGTTCCAGTCCAAGCTGACGCTGATGTCCGAGTCGCTTCGCAACGACGGTCGGATCTGGGTCCCGAAGAACCCGGACGAGAACCGCCCGGCCGGCGACATCCCGGCCGAGGACCGCGACTACTTCCTCGAGCGCAAGTACCCCGCGTTCGGGAACCTCGTTCCACGCGACGTGGCCAGTCGAAACGCCAAGACGGTGGTTGACGAGGGGCGCGGGGTCGGCGACCTCAAGAACGGGGTCTACCTCGACTTCTCGGACTCGATCGACCGGCTCGGCGCCGACACCATCGAGGAGCGCTACGGGAACCTCTTCGAGATGTACGAGCGCATCACCGACGAGAACCCGTACAAGGAGCCGATGCGGATCTTCCCGGCCCCCCACTACACGATGGGCGGTCTCTGGGTGGACTACAACCTGCAGACGACGGTCCCCGGCCTGTTCGCCATCGGCGAGGCCAACTTCTCGGACCATGGCGCCAACCGCCTTGGTGCCTCGGCGCTCATGCAGGGCTTGGCCGACGGATACTTCGTCCTGCCCTACACGATCGGCGACTACCTGGCCGATTGGCTGAACACGGAACCGGTCGGCACCGACGACGAGTCCTTCTCGGCGGCTCTCGGCGCCGTCTCGGATCGCACCGAGATGTGGCTGTCGAAGAACGGGACACGGACGGTCGACTGGTTCCACCGGGAGCTCGGGAAGATCGTCTGGGACCACTGCGGCATGGAACGCTCGGCCGAGGGGTTGGAGAAGGCGCTCTCGGAGATCCCCGCCCTGCGCGAGGAGTTCTACGCGGACGTACGGGTCCCCGGCAGCGGCGACACCATCAACTCATCGCTGGAGAAGGCAGGCCGGGTGGCCGACTTCTTCGAGCTCGCCGAGCTCATGTGCCGCGATGCCCTCGACCGCAACGAATCGTGCGGCGGCCATTTCCGGGTCGAGTCGCAGACCGAGGAGGGCGAGGCCCTTCGGGACGACGAGAACTACACCCACGTCTCCGCCTACGAGTGGGGGGACTCGGGACCGACGCTCCACAAGGAGGAGTTGGAGTTCGAGAACGTCACGCTGACGCAGAGGAGCTACAAGTGAAGGTCACACTCCGCATTTGGCGCCAGCCCGGTCCCGAGGCCGATGGCGGCTTCGAAGAGCACGACGTGGACGGTATCAACGAGGAGATGTCCTTCCTCGAGATGATGGACATCCTCAACGACCGCCTCGTCGAGGGCGGCGGGGAGCCGATCGAGTTCGAGTCGGACTGTCGCGAGGGCATCTGCGGTACCTGCAACCTCGTCATCGACGGGGTCCCGCACGGGCCACAGCTGGGCACCGCGACCTGCCAGCTGCACATGAGGAAGTTCTCCGACGGTGCCCGCATCACCGTGGAGCCCTGGCGGGCTGCCGGGTTCCCGATGATCAAGGATCTCATCGTCGACCGGACCCACCTCGACGACATCGTCGCCGCAGGTGGGTACATCTCGGTGAACACCGGCTCGGCACCCGACGCGAACCTCATGCCGGTCGCCAAGTCGGTCGCCGACACGGCGTTCGACGCTGCGGCGTGCATCGGGTGCGGTGCCTGTGTCGCAGCCTGTCCGAACGGTGCGGCCCACCTGTTCACGGCCGCCAAGGTCGCCCATCTGAACCTCCTGCCCCAGGGCCAGCCCGAGCGATACCGCCGGGTCGAGGCGATGGTGGAGGAGATGGACCAGTGGTTCGGCTCGTGCACGAACCACGGCGAGTGCGAGACGGCCTGCCCGCAGTCGATCTCGATCGACTTCATCGCGATGATGAACCGCGACTACGTGAAGTCGAAGTTCAAGAACCGCCGGCTCCTCAGTCAGACCAACTGAGACGGCACTACGCTCTTTGAGCGAACGATCAAAAACCAAGGAGACCAGTCCCATGGCCAAGTTCCTGTCCGACGAGTGGATGTCCGAAGCGGACGACGCCGTCAAGACCGACCCCACGTTCACGTCGGCCGCGGCCGGCAAGGATCTCAAGGTCCAGTTCCACGTGACCGACGTGGCCGAGGTCGGCGAACTGGAGTACTTCATGTCGATCGACGGCGGCCAGACGCAGATCGCCAAGGGGAGCCTCGATGAGCCCGATGTCACGGTGACCTCGGACTACGAGACGTCGGTCGGAATCGCCAAGGGCGAGCTGAACACCCAGATGGCGTTCATGACCGGCAAGATCAAGGTCGCCGGCAACCTCGCCACCCTCATGATGCACCAGAACATCATCTCGGCCTGGGCGGGCTTGTCCGAGAACATGGACACGACCTACTAGATCCGCCTCCCATCGGATCGGAAGGCCCCGGGCAAGCTGCCCGGGGCCTTCTTCATGCGTCGATGAAACTGCCGCCCAGTGCCGATCGGAGTCCTTCTCCGGCCTTGTCACCGATGCGATTGAAGACGGGGGTCAGCAGGAACGAGAGCCCGCCCATGCGACCCGAGAACGTGAGTTCGGCGTCGTAGGTGGCAAGCGAACCGTCGGCAGCCCGCTCGACGGTGATCACATCGACGGAGCGGAAGCGCCCATTGTCGGCGATCACCTTCGCCCGATGCCCCGGCGTGAACTCGGTGACTTCGTAGCGGAGCCGGATCGAGCCGTTGACCGTGACGTCGTAGACGGCATCCCCGCCGCCCGCCGTGCCCGACACGAGCTCGACCTCGTCGACGCCAGGATCCCACTCGGCGAAGTTCCGGAGGTCCGAGAGGTAGTCGAAGACATCTTCGGGCTTTCGTTCGGTCTTGACGGTCACGACATAGCGAGGCATGGGTTCTCCGTTGTTTCAAGGTGGATACGGACCGAACAGCCCGTTCGTATCAGGGGTAGAGGAAGCGACGCAGCACCTTCGTCACGAACGGCATGACGGGCCAGGTGAGCAGCATCGACACGCCGACCACTTCGACCAAGAGCCTGGCGTTGAAGGGCCACCCCCCGATCAGGGGGCGCAGCGCCCAGCTGACCAGCAGGATGAGCAGGAACACGACCGGGGCGGACACTGCCACCTGCCGCCAGTAGGTCGGAACCCGGGGTCGGCTCCTCGGCGGGATGGAGAACCACATCTCGATGCCTTCGGCCCGGTCGATGACCGTGTCGGCATGAAACGGCTCGAGGTCGTCGACGAGCGCCTGCCGGTCCGGTGACGCCTCCCATGCCGCGAGGGAACCTTGGTCGGCGAAGCGGACGACCGTCACGTATCGGATGGCGTCGCCCTCGTCCAGACGGACCTGGTCGACCCCGCGGAAGCCCTCGGCGGCGGCCAGCTGCTCGTGCGCCCGCTTGATCCACCGCTCGAACGCCGCCGTCTTGTCGGGCCACACCCGCTCGGTGATGACCGTCGTGACCCAGTCCTGTTCGTCCACGCCTGCTCCTTCCGCCTCGGCACGGTATCGGCCCAATACGCTGGGACGATGCCATCGTCGATCGGGACCCTGCGAGAGGGACCCCTCCACGCCGCCCTCAAGGAGTGGGTCGCCCAGCCGGGCGACCGCTTCGAGGTGGACGTCGACGGCTTCGTCGCCGACGTGCTCCACGGTGACGAGATCCTCGAGGTCCAGACGGGGTCCTTCTCGGCGCTCGGCAGAAAGCTCGACCGACTCCTGGATGAACGCCGGGTGACGGTGGTGGTGCCCCTGGCCTACCGGAATCGAATCATGAAGATCGGCGACGGCGGCGAGATCGTTTCCGAACGCTGGTCCCCGAAGAAGGAGCAACGCCTCTCGGTCTTCGCACGACTCGTGTCGTTCCCCGCCCTCGTCGACCACCCCAACCTCGGTCTCCGGGTGCTGGGTACCCACCAGCGGGAGATCCGGACCCACCACGAGGGAAAGGCCTGGCGCCGCAAGGGCTGGATGGTCGAGGAACGCCATCTCCTCGAGGTGGTGGACGACTTCACCATCACCGGTATTGCCGACGCGTTCTCACTCCTGCCCATCTTCGACGAGCCCTTCGGCACCGCCGACTTGGCGGCCGCAGCAGCGATCGATCGCCGCCTGGCCCAGCAGGTGACCTACTGCCTGAAGCACATGGGCGCCCTGGTCGAGGTCGGCCGGGACGGCAACGCGATCCTCTACGCAAGGACCTGGACGAGCGGCAGCCGAGCCACCGCCCTCCCCCCGACTCGACGTCAGGCGGGACCCAGCCCCACGGACGGGGGAACCCCTCGAGAACGGCTCTAGATCAGGCCGAGACCGGCCACCGTTTCGCGCTCGGAGGAGAGCTCGGCAGCAGTCGCATCGATCTTGGCGCGGGAGAAGTCGTCGATTTCGAGATCCGGGACGATCGACCATTCCCCGTCCGCGCACGTCACCGGGAACGACGAGATGAGGCCCTCGGGAACGCCGTAGGAACCGTCGGACACGACGCCCATCGATACCCAGTCGCCGTCAGGGGTGCCGAGCGCCCAGTCATGCATGTGGTCGATGGCCGCGTTGGCTGCCGACGCCGCCGAGGAAGCGCCGCGGGCGGCGATGATGGCTGCGCCGCGCTTGGCGACCGTCGGGATGAACTCGTCCGCAATCCAGGCATCGTCTCCCACCGTCTCCCAAGCGGAGGCACCGTTGACCTCGGCGTGGACGAGGTCGGGGTACTGGGTGGTCGAATGGTTGCCCCAGATCGTCATCTTCTTGATGTCGGAGACCGTGGTGCCCGTCTTGGCGGCGAGCTGGGCCATGGCCCGGTTGTGGTCGAGGCGGGTCATCGCCGTCATGTTCTCCGGCCTGAACCCCGGGGCGTTGTTGAGCGCGATCAGGGCGTTCGTGTTGGCCGGGTTGCCAACGACGAGCACTTTGGCATCGGCCGAGGCGGCCGAGGCGAGGGCACGGCCCTGGGCCGTGAAGATCCGACCGTTGGCCTCGAGCAGGTCTGCTCGCTCCATTCCTGCCTTGCGGGGCATCGCGCCCACGAGGAGGGCATAGTCCGCGTCGCCGAATCCGACCTCGGCATCATCCGTCTTGACCAGGTCGGCAAGGAGCGGGAAGGCGCAATCCTCGAGCTCCATGGCGACACCGTCGAGGGCCCCGAGGGCCGGTGTGATCTCGAGCATCTGGAGGATGACGGGCTGGTCCGGACCGAGCATCTGGCCGGAGGCGATACGAAAGAGGAGGCTGTAGCCGATCTGGCCGGCGGCACCGGTGACAACGACGCGAACGGGCGCCTTGGACATGGGAATCCCTTCTCAGAAGTTGGTCCTCCGAGATTAGGCGCCGGCCCCGGGCCCGCGATCCGGGGGGCAACTGCCAAGATGCCCTGATGCCGACCTTCGACGACCCGATCGTCTCCGCCGTGCCCGCAGCGATGCCGGCCGAGGCACTCCACCACTTCGAGTCGCTGCTGGCCTACGAGACCGACTGCTGGGACGTCCACGAGGACCTCGCGAGGGATGTCGCCGAGTTCGTCCTCCTCGACGTCCGCAGCCCGGACCTCTTCACCGAGGGCCATGTCGACGGGGCGGTGAACCTGCCACACGGCCGCATCAACGAGCGGAACCTGACCCGATGGCCCGATGACACGCTCTTCGTCGTCTACTGCGCCGGGCCCCACTGCAACGGGACCGAGAGAGCGGCCATCCGCCTGGCCCGTCTGGGTCGCCCGGTCAAGAAGATGATCGGCGGCATCGAAGGCTGGAAGGACGAAGGCTTCGAGCTCGTGGGGTCCTAGGAACGAGCACCGACCAACACCGGGCCCTACCCTGCCCGGCCGATGCGCCGAGTCCTTCTTGCCCTCGTCCTGCTGGCCGCCGCTTGCGGCGGATCACCGGACGCCGCCACCAGCACGGTCGCCACCGAGACCACACTCGTGGCGGGCGTCCAACCGGTACCGGTCGACCTCCTCGACGACGACCTCATGGCCGAGCTCGGGGCACCACTCCCAGAAGCTGCCCGCTGGCAACGGCCCATCGAGGGCACGACGCTCATGGGCACCACGGAGACGGTCGACCCCGCCGAGCTGCGGTTGTTGGACGAGGCGATGCGCCTGCTGCCTGCCAACCTCGGCCCCCTCCCCCGCCTCATCGTCCGCACGCCGACCGCGCCCCCCGTCCCGGGCCGAACCGATCCTTCGGCGGTCGCGGTCGGCCCAGACATCTACTTGTTCGACGAGACGTTCGAGCGCGACGGCCTGCCCATCGGCCCGCTCGGCATGGCCCGCATACTCAGCCATGAGATCCTCCACATCGCCCAGTTCGAGACCCTCGACCCCGTGCATGTCGGGGAAGCGCTCACACTGGGATTCCGTGTCGACCTGGCCAAGTCGACCATGGTCCAACCGTTCGCATCGGTGACCGGCTGGCAGGTCGTCGGGAACACCTGGACGGCGCCGCCGGACACCTCGACCGAGTACGGCGGCACCAATCCGCTGGAGGACATGGCCGAGGCCGTCTCACTCGTCGTCACCGGCCTCGGCGACGACGTTCCGGCCAAGCAACGGGCTTGGGTCGAGGAACTGCTCGGCGACCCCGCCGACGTGCTGGCCGCCGGCATGCCGTGGGCTCCGGCGGGCAGCACCGAGGTCCTCTCTGCCTCCCCCTTGTACGACGAGGACGCCGTCACCGCACTCGGCGGCAGCCTCAGCGAGTACGTCGTGTTCACCACTCCCGTCGAGGGACCCGAGGGCGAGGTACTCGCGGCCGAAGCACAGGACCGCCTACGCGCCCGCGGCCTGACCGGGAGCATCGGAAAGGTCACCGACGAACGGATCGCCCGATGGTCGGGCCGATTCGACCGGTCGGACGGGATCATTCTCTGGGTGGAGCTGTGGGACTTCCGGGACGCCCCGGGATTCACGGACGGACCCGAAGGGCCTGCCCTGAGCTACGTCATCGTCTGGCCCTGACCCCGGACCTGCCGACGATCGCAAGTCCGGCTGCGAGCAGTACCAGCAGGAGCGGCACTGCCATCACGGGGGCGAGGTCGGAGTCCGGGTTACCCGGACGGGGCATAGCCAGCTGGGCGAAGGTGTCCACGGCTGGCACCAACACCACCGCCGACACCAACACGATGGCACCGATCCGCGCCGAGATCGGCCGAAGGAACATCACGGCACCGGCGAGGAGCGTCGGCCACACGAAGAGGGCGCTCATCGCCGGGAGCCAGAACCCGGTCGCTCCGGCGAGCAGCATCCAGAGGACCAGCACCCCTGCCCCCAGCCGGTCCGGCCAAGCACCTCCCCTGCCGGCGATGCCCCACCATCCGAGCACGGTGCCGGACGCCAATGCACCGAGCCACAGGTAGCCCTCCAGGGGGTCCGGCTCGGGCCGCCAGGCGGCGATGGCCATCCATAGGAGTGTCCCGACGAGCACCAAGCCGATGACCGTGGCGAGGGCCAGGCCAAAGCCTGCTGCGAGGCCGCCGAAGCCGATCGAGCCAGCCCGCAGGAATCGGACGAGTGCGGTTCCGGCCACCAGCACGGCGAGCACGGCCGAGGCAGCCGCCACGCCCGGCCCGTAGGTAACCACGACCCATCCGGGCAGGGTGAAGAAGACCTCGGCATCGCCCGATCCGGGTCCACCGGCCCTCGCGATCCCCGTGGCGAGGTCGGCGTGGTGACCCATGCCGCCCATGTTGAGGGACGACGGCTGGTCGCGCCCCGTGTGGTAGATCGACGGCCCCCGGAGATAGGCGAAGTTCAGACCCGGAACATCGTTATCGCGGAAGACGTCGAAGTCCGAGGCCGCCCCACCTATCAACTCGGCAGTCGCCGTCATGAAGGAATAGACGACGGGACGATCGGAGGACGCAACCAGCATCGGCACCAGCTCGCCCGGTTCACCGGATACCTCGACCAGCACCGAGGGGCCGCCCGAGCCGATCCCTTCGAAGTTGGCGGCGAGGCCGACATCGGCGAACCATGGGTGCTCGGCAAACGCCGACGCCCCGAACCTCGGTTGCGGCTCCTCCCCGTCGGTGAACAACACGATCACGTCGTTCGGGGGTGGGCCGACGGTGAGCCGATCCGCCGTGACGAGCAATGCTGCGACTGCCGCCATGTTGTCATTCGCCCCCGGGGTCGAGGGAACCGAGTCGTAGTGGGCGCTCAGCACCACAGCGGGGCCGTCGCCCGTGCCTTCGATCCGGGTCATCACGTTGGTCACCTCGACCGTGGCGCCGGGGGTGCCGAACCAGTCGGGGGCGTCGACGGTCTGGAGTACGGGTTCCAGTCCGAGGCCCTCGATCTCGACGACCAGACGATCCCGCACCACTGCGAGCTCTGCCGATCCCATCGGATGAGGCACCGAGGCGAGCTCGAGGACCAGCGCCTCGGCCGCGTCGAGACCGTCGGGGGGCGGCGGGGTCAGGATCGGCAGAGCCCCGATCGCCACCGAGGCAGCGACGGCCACCGCCAATGCAACTCGGGAGGTAGAACCCATGGACCCTTCCTCCGATCCGTACCCCCGATTATCGCGCCGGGGGTGAGCCGTGCCTAGGGACGAGCCGGATCAGTTGACCTGTCCATCTTCCGGACAGTGGAGTGTCTTCTCCGGACACTTTCCGATACGCTCGCTGCGTGGCCGAATCCTCCAAAACCGTCGACCAGGCAATCCGCCTGCTGTTCGAGGTTCGCCATGGTGGGCCGGGCTCGGCGACCGAGCTCTCCAGACGCACCGAGATGTCGCGACAAGCCGTCCTCCGAGTTCTCGCGACCCTCGAACCCCACGGGCTCATTCGCCGCAACGGCATGCAGTACCGGCTCGGAGCCGGCCTCGTCGAGCTCGCCGCAGGACTCGAACCCGACCTTCGGGCCGACGCCCGTCCGGCGTTGGCCGAGCTCGTTCGTGAGTTCGGCGAAACCGCCGTCCTCACCATCCGCCAAGGCGACCAGGCCGTGCCCATCGAACAGGTCACGGCTCCCGAGCGGATGGTCCGCATCCACTACCGCCCGGGTCAGGCCCATTCGGTGGCCAGGACCGCCCATGGGCGATGCCTGCTCCTCGGCATGAGGCCCGCCGAGATGAAGGCGATCGGGCTCGATCCCGAGAAGCTCGGTCCCCAGCTGTTCCGCCTCGAGGAGCTCGGCTACCTCGTCTCCCACGACGAACTCGAGCAGGGGGCGTCGGGCCTGGCAGCCCCCATCCGCGGGATCGACGGCCGCCCCATCGCGTCCTTGGGCATCGTCACCCCATCGAACCGTTTCCCTGACGAGCGGGCCGTAGCCCGCTCCGTCCGCCGCGCCGCCGCCGAGGTCTCGAAGGCGCACCTCGGCCAGATCCGCTCGAAAGGCTGACCGATGCCGCACTACCGACAGGTCGGGGAGGTCCCCCGCAAACGCCACACCCAGTTCCGCCAGCCGGACGGCTCGCTCTACGCCGAGGAGTTGATGGGCGAGGAGGGGTTCAACTACGACTCGGCGCTCCTCTACCACCGACACCTCCCGACGG
Organism: bacterium; assembly: GCA_024639975.1. GTDB lineage: Bacteria > Actinomycetota > Acidimicrobiia > Spongiisociales > JAENVV01 > JAHEFX01. The sequence goes on along the minus strand of JAHEFX010000001.1, from coordinate 64,270 downwards.
AGCTCGTCGCGATCGAACCGGTGGACTCCGAGGTCCAGGAGTCGACCCCCAACCACCCGCTCCTCCCCCGACACTTCAGGACCCATGAGCTGAAGACCGGTGGCGACGCGGTCTCGGGTCGCCACCTCATGATGCTGAATGAGGACTGCAGGATCTCGTACGCAGCCGTGGGCGAGACGAGTCCGCTGACCAAGAACGCCATGGGCGACGAGATGGTCTTCGTCGAGTCCGGGTCCGCCCGACTCGAGTCGACCTTCGGCGCCCTCGACGTCGGGCCCGGCGACTACGTCATCGTCCCAGCGTCCACCATCCATCGGTGGGTGGTCGACAAGGGTGAGACGGTACGGATGCTCATCCTCGAGACGAGGGCCCACATCGGCCCGCCCAGGCGATACCTCTCGCGCAACGGCCAGCTCCTCGAGCACGCCCCCTACTGCGAGCGTGACATCCGCGCCCCGTCCGAGCCGCTGCTCGCCGACGACACCGAGGTTGACGTCCTGGTCCGCACCCGCTCGGGCGTGAGCCGGTACGTCTATGCCAACCACCCGTTCGACGTGGTCGGCTGGGACGGCTGCCTCTACCCCTGGGCCCTGAGCATCCGCGACTTCGAACCGATCACCGGGAGGATCCACCAACCGCCGCCGGTCCACCAGACCTTCGAGGCGCCGAACCTCGTGGTCTGCTCGTTCGTGCCGCGGCTCTTCGACTACCACCCCGAAGCCATTCCGGCCCCCTACAACCACTCGAACGTCGACTCCGACGAGGTGCTCTTCTACGTGGAGGGCAACTTCATGAGCCGCAAGGGCTCCGGTATCGAGGCCGGGTCGGTCTCCCTGCACCCGGGCGGCCACACCCACGGCCCCCAACCCGGCTCGGTGGAGGCAACCATCGGCGCCAAGGGGACCGAGGAGTACGCCGTCATGATCGACACGTTCCGTCCCCTCGAGCTCGGGCCCGGTGCCCGGGACTCCGAGGACGAGGCGTACGCATGGACCTGGTTGGAGGGCCGCTGACCACGCCGCCAAACTCGTGGATACCGGTGCCACCGGGGTCGGGGTTCGGCCTCGACCACCTCCCGTTCGGCGCGGGCTCCGTCGATGGCGGCCGGCCCCACGTCGTGGTTGCCATCGGCGACCACGTCCTCGACCTCGACGCCGTGCGCAAGGCAGGTCACATCGACCTCCCGAAGGCGGCCACCCGGGATTCCCTGGACGCCGTGCTGCCGATCCTTCCTGCTGTCCGCGAGAAGGTGGCGCGCCTGCTCACCGAACCGAGCCTCCAAAGGCCGCTCGCCGGGGCAGTGCGCCCGGTGGCCGAAATCGACCTGCGACTCCCGTTCGGGGTTGCCGACTACGTCGACTTCTACTCATCCTTGGTCCACGCCACGAATGTCGGTCGCCTCTTCCGTCCGGATGGCGATGCCCTGCCGGTTGCGTGGAAGCACCTTCCCATCGCCTACCACGGCCGGTCGGGCACGGTCGCCGTGTCCGGGACGCCGGTCACCCGACCAGAGGGGCAGTTCACCACGGGTGGGACCGTGGACTTCGGTCCCACCCGGAAGCTCGACTTCGAGCTGGAGGTCGGCGCCGTCATCGGCAGGCCCGCTCAGGGCCCGGTCCCGATCTCCGCGGCGCTGGGCCACGTGGCCGGCCTCGTGCTGCTCAATGACTGGTCGGCCAGGGACATCCAGGCTTGGGAGTACCAGCCACTCGGACCGTTCGCCGGCAAGTCGTTCGCCACCACGATCAGTCCCTGGGTGGTGCCGCTCGAAGCCCTCACCCCCTTCGAGCGACCAGCACCCTCGCAAGACCCCGCGCCACTGCCACACCTGCAGCCGGCGGGCCCGACCTGGTCGATCGACCTCACAGCCGAGATCAACGGCACACCGGTGACCAAGGTCTCTTTCGCCGACCTGTACTGGACGGTCGCCCAGCAGATCGCCCACCTGACCGCCAACGGGGCGACCCTCCGGACGGGTGACCTGCTTGGCTCGGGGACGATCAGCGGTCCGGGGCCGGACGGTCACGGCAGCCTGTTGGAGATGACCCGGGATGGCACCCGTCCGATCACGGTCGGCGATGCCGAGCGGAGTTGGGTCGAGGACGGGGACACGGTCACACTTCGAGGCGCTGCATCCGACGGCGTCCACCACATCGAGTTCGGACGCTGCACCGCCACGGTGCGGCCGGCACCGGGAGGAACACCATGACCGACGCAATCGAAGCCCACAAGAACGACTTCCCGATCAAGGGCTTCCACCACATCGAGTTCTGGGTGGCCAACGCCTACCAGTCCGCCCACTACTACCGGGCGATCCACGGCTACGAGATCGCCGGCTACCGGGGACCGGAAACCGGTACGTCGGAGACCGCCACCTACGCCCTCCGGCAAGGCGACGTGCGCCTGCTCTTCACCAGCGCGCTCGAACCGGACCACGAGATCAACGACCATGTCCGTCGTCACGGCCCCGGCGTCCGGGATGTCGCCATACACGTCCCCGATGCCGCCAAAGCCCTCGAAATGGCGACCAGCCGGGGGGCGAAGGAGGCAGCACCCCTTCAAGCGCTGCAGGGCGACCACGGCAATTGGTCCGTGGCCGCGATCCATGCCTACGGCGACACGATCCACTCCCTCGTCGAGGACGAGGCGTTGGTCTGGCCGCCGCCGGACTTCCGCGTCCGCAACGACTCCCTCGCCCAGCCGATCGGCCTCGGCCACATCGACCACGTGGTCGCGAATGTCGAGCTCGGCGCGATGGACGAGTGGGTGGAGTTCTACGAGCAGGTCTTCGGCTTCGTCCTCCTCCGCCACTTCGACGACGAGGCCATCTCGACCGAGTACTCGGCGCTGATGTCGAAGGTCGTCTGGGACGGCGAGGGCGTCATACGCCTGCCGATCAACGAGCCGGCCACCGGACGCAAGAAGAGCCAGATCGAGGAGTACCTCGACTTCTACGGCGGCTCAGGCGTCCAGCACATCGCCATCACGACCGAGAGCCTGGTGGAGACCGTCGCCGAGGCCCGCCGGCGCGGGATGGGGCTGATGAGCGTCCCGGACAGCTACTACGCCGAGATCCCGGATCGAATCTCGGCCGTCCCGGCCGACATAGAAATCGAGCGACTGCGCGAGCTCGGCATCCTCATCGACGAGGACGATGGCGGGATCCTGCTGCAGATATTCACGCGGATGATGCAGGACCGACCGACGTTCTTCTACGAGTTCATCGAGCGTCGCGGCGCGATGGGTTTCGGCGAGGGCAACTTCAAGGCGCTGTTCGAGGCGATCGAGCGGGATCAGGCGGCTCGCGGCAACCTCTGACCGGCCCGGCGCCGGACTAACCGGCCGACGGGACCACGCAGCCGTCGGCCGACGGTGAACCCGGGCTCGCCCCGGGCCACGGGATGGTTGGGAGCGGGTCGGTCCCCCAGTCGTTCGTTGTCAGGAACCGGACCAATCCCCGGTAGACGCCTTCGGCATACGCCTGCCGAACCGACGGCTCCCTGAGGAGGGCCTCCTCCTCCGGTTCGCTGAGGTACATCCCCTCGACGATGGCCGCAGGGGTGCCTCCCGAGAGGACCGTGAAGTAGTCGCCTCCCTGGGCGTCGGTGTAGCCCCTGGCTCCGAGATCGGCGAGGCCGGACCAGGCGACATCGAAGACGGCCAGGGCGTCATGGACCTCTTGGTGCAGGAGGGTCCCGAGCCGATCGGAGCCGGCGGCCCCGACGGAGTGGAAGACCTGGGTACCCGGGGATGAGCGGGAGCCCTTGGGAACCGTGTTGTTGTGGATCGAGACGAGGGCATCCGCACCGGCGGCGTCGGCGACGGCCGCCCGGTACCCGAGCTTCGCCTCGAAGTCACCGTTCTCGACGGCATCGGGGTCACGGGTCATGAAGACCGAAGCCACCGGGGGGTAGGTCCCGCCGAGGGCTATCTCCCCCGTGGACCAGTCGATGTCGTGACCGGTGCCGAGCAGGGCGCGAACCCGGTCGGCGATGTCGAGGTTCGGGATCTTCTCGGACAGTCCGGTCGGACCGACGGCGCCGGGCCACGGCCCGCCATGGCCCGGGTCGATGACGACCACCGCCGACGCCAGGTCGAATCCCGGCCCGGCCACTCCGGGGTCGGCTTGTCCGGAGACGTCGACGTCGTCGGCGCGAAGCCACGCCGGTTCGTCACAGGTGGTCGTGACCTCCAGCCACTCGTCGTCGACGACGGCATACGGGAGGACCAGGCCCGCACCGACCGTTTGGAGGACGGCCCCAGCCGGGGAGTCGTTGATGGCAACACCGCCCGGCGGCACGACGACCACGCCCGCGGACGGCAGCTCCGCCTGCGCAGGGACGGAGGAGGTCGTCGAGCCCGCGACAGGATCGGCCTCACCATCGGTGGCGCCGACGGTCCACGCGATCCCCGCGACGAGGACCAGGAGGACGAGCACGAGGAGCCCGGATCGGGACCCGGAGCGTTGCTCCTCCGTGCTACATCCTCTCGATCATGGCATCGGCGAACTCACTCGTCCGGACCTCGGTGGCACCCTCGGTCAGACGGGCGAAGTCGTAGGTGACGATCTTGTCGCCGATGGCGGCCTCGAGCCCCTTCACGATGAGGTCCGCAGCTTCATCCCAGCCCATGTGGCGGAGCATCAACTCACCGGAGAGGATCACCGAGCCGGGATTGACCTTGTCCTGTCCGGCGTACTTCGGCGCCGTCCCGTGGGTGGCCTCGAAGACCGCCACACCGGTCTCGTAGTTGATGTTCCCGCCGGGTGCGATTCCGATACCGCCGACCTGGGCGGCGAGGGCATCCGAGATGTAGTCGCCGTTGAGGTTCATCGTGGCGATGACGTCGTAGTTGGCCGGTCGGGTGAGCACCTGCTGGAGCATCGCGTCGGCGATGACGTCCTGGACGAGGAGCTTGTCGCCGGCGTCACCGCCCGAGTCCTCCCACGAGACGGCGACGTCGGCGTACTCGTCCTTGACGAGCTCGTAGCCCCAGGTGCGGAAGGCGCCCTCGGTGAACTTCATGATGTTGCCCTTGTGCACGAGCGTGACGCTCTTGCGGCCGTTGGCGAGCGCGTACTCGATGGCGGCGCGGATGAGGCGCTTGGAGCCGGTCACGGAGATGGGCTTGATGCCGATACCGGAGTCCTCGCGTATGTCCCAACCGAACTCGGCCTTCACGAACTCGAGAAGCTTGGCGGCACCGGCGGTGCCCTCTTCGAGCTCCTTGCCGGCGTACACGTCCTCGGTGTTCTCCCGGAAGATCACCATGTCGACGGCACCGGGGTTCTTCACCGGTGACGGGACGCCCTCGAACCAGCGCACGGGACGCAGGCAGACATAGAGGTCGAGCTCCTGGCGAAGGGCGACGTTCAGGCTGCGAATGCCGCCACCCACGGGGGTCGTGAGGGGACCCTTGATACCGATGAGGTACTCGGCGAAGGAGTCGACGGTGGCCTTGGGGAGCCAGTCACCGGTCTCGTTGAACGCCTTCTCACCGGCGAGGACCTCGGTCCAATGGATCTTCCGCTCGCCGCCGTATGCCTTCTCGACCGACGCATCGAACACGCGGACGGCGGCAGCCCAGATGTCCGGGCCGATCCCGTCACCCTCGATGAAGGGGATGATCGGGTCGGTGGGGACGTTGAGGCCGTCGGGGCCCATCGTGATGGCGGTGGCCATGGCGGAACTCCTGAAGTCGTGTGGGGTGGCCGATTATGCCCGACGGCGGGCGGCAACGTAGGCCGACGCCTCGGCGAGTGCGACGGTGTTCTCCATGAGCATGGCGATCGTCATCGGACCGACCCCACCGGGGACCGGCGTGATGGCTCCGGCCCGCTCGGAGACGACGGCGAAATCGACGTCGCCGACCAGGCCATCGTCCGTGCGGTTGATGCCCACGTCGATGACCGTGGCCCCGTCGGAGACCCAGTCCAAGCCGATGAGCTGGGGTTGACCGACGGCGGCGATGATGATGTCGGCCTCCCGGCACAGCGCGGGTAGATCCTCGGTCCGGGAATGGGCGAGGGTGACGGTCGCGTTGCGGGCCTTGCTGGACAGCATCACGGAGATGGGGCGGCCGACGAGGAATGACCGGCCGACGACGACGACCCGTCGACCCTCCGTGGGGACCTCGTAGTGGTCGAGGATCCGCAGGACCCCGGTCGGCGTGCAGGGCGTCGGCCCCGGCTGGTCGAGGATGAGCCGGCCGAGGTTCTCCGGATGGAGGCCGTCGGCGTCCTTGGCCGGGTCGATACGGCGGACCGCCTCCTCGCCATCGAGGCCCTCCGGTAGGGGGAGCTGCAGGAGGATCCCGTGGACGGCCGGGTCGTCGTTGAGCTGTTCGATGAGCCCATCGAGCTGGTCCTGCGTGACATCTGCCGACAAGTGGTGGTGGACGTCGACGATGCCGAGCGAGGTAGCGGTGCGCCGCTTGCTGGCGACGTAGACCTCCGAGGCCGGATCGTCACCGACGAGGATCGTGGCGAGGCCGGGAGTGACACCACGCTCGGCCAGGGCCGCGATCCGGGGGCCGAGGGCTTCCTTGGTGGCGGTGGCGACGGCCTTGCCGTCGAGGAGGGTGGCGTACATGGGGGCGAGCCTAGAACGGGGTCCCAGACCACCGCCTCCAAGCCGTAGAGTCGTCGGTCGTGCTCAGCATCGACCGGCTCCCGCGGGTCCTCGACCGTTTGTCGCGCATCGGCGTCGAGGACGACTGTCCGCCGGAGGAGACCCTCGAACGTCAGGTGCTGACGCTGGTCGCGGTAGCGGTCGGTTTCCTTGCCTTCCTCTGGTCGGTCTCGTACCTGGTGATCGGGCGGCCGTGGGCGGCACTGATACCCGGCGCCTATGCCGTCGTCACGCTGTTCACCTCGCTGCGGCTCAACCGCACCAAGTCCTTCGCCGGATTCAAGGCAGCACAGATCACCCTGCTACTCCCGCTCCCCTTCATGCTCCAGTGGGTGCTCGGTGGATTCGCATCTTCGGGCACGGTCGCGGTCTGGGCCGTCGTCCCCGCCGCCTTGGCAGTCGCATTCGGGTTCCGGCACCGACTCATGTTCGGGGCCTTCTTGGCCCTGCTCTTGGTATCCGCCCTGGTGGACCAGTTCCTCCAGGGGGCGATCGAGCCCCTCGACCCCATGGTCTCGCTCGCCTTCTTCACGGCCAATCTGGCGGGCACCGCGGCCTCGGTGTTCGCCGGTTTGGCGTGGTTCACGGCCGAGCGAAGGCGAATGCAGGGGGCCGTGGAAGCGGCACGCGCTCGGTCGGATCAGCTCCTCCTCAACATCCTCCCGAGCTCTATCGCTGACCGACTGAAGGACGGGGAGCGGACGATCGCCGATCGGCTCCCCGCGGTCTCGGTGCTCTTCGCCGACATCGTCGGGTTCACGACCATGTCTCGGGACACCGATGCAGTCGAAGTCGTCGAGGACCTCGATTCCATCTTCTCGGCCATGGACGACATCGCGTCCGACCTCGGCCTCGAGAAGCTGAAGACGATCGGCGACGGGTACCAGCTCGTCGGGGGCGCTCCAGTCGCCACCCACGACCACGCCGACGCCGCCGCCGAAGCCGCACTCCGCTTCATGGAGCAGATCCGAGGGATGCCGTTCGGTGAGTTCGAGGTCGACTTGCGCATCGGCCTCGACACCGGACCCGTCATCGCAGCGGTCGTCGGGAAGACGAAGTTCGCCTACGACGTATGGGGGGAGGCCGTGAACCTGGCGAGCCGCATGGAATCCCATGGCGTCCCCGGACGCGTCCAGGTCACCGGCCGGTTCAAGGAGGCGGTCACCGGGCCCTACCGGTTCGTTCCCCGCGAGATGATCGATGTGAAGTCATTCGGCGAGGCCGAGACGTTCTTCCTGGAGCGGCCGTGACAGCGCGGACACTCCTCTGACCCCGACCGAGTCGGGGTGGGAGGTCGGAGCGGGGTGTTCAGTGTTCGGGAGGAATCAACCGACGTCGCTGGGCGGGCGAGTCGGGATCGATCCCGAACCCCCGGTTGTGGATCACTTCGTGGTGGTGGAACCAACAGATCGACGTGAGGTTCTCGGGGTCGGTCGGACCGTGACGTCCGGCGTGGATGATGTGGTGGGGTTCGAGTCGGTAGGTCGACGTGCAGCCGTCGATCGTGCACGCGAAGCCGTCCCGATATGCGATGAAGCGCCTGAGGCGGGGCGGGACCTGCTTCGTGTCCGTGCCGTAGCTCATCGGTCGCCCTCGCTCGATGCGGTCGACCGTGACCGATCCGACGCACAGGGCATGGGCCAGCTCCCCGAGTTGGGAGTCCACGCCGTCGACCTCGGCCGGCGCGTTGGCCTCGTCGAGGTGCACGGCGACCGTCGGTGAGTAGTCGGCTTCGCCGAGCGCCAGGGTGACGAGCGCGTCGGCCATCCGGTCGGACCGGGAGGACCGATGCTCGGCCGGTATGCCTTGCTCGATGCGGTCGGCCTCCCTGGAGAGTGCGTCGGCGACGATCGAGCCCTCGGCCGCATCGAGCCGGCCCCAGACCTTCCAGCCGGTCCGATCGAAGGACGGCTGGATGGCGAGATGCCGATCGTCGGGACGGCGATCAGCCGGCGAGGACCGCCGGATTCGTCGCCAGGCGCCGGAGATGTCGTGGAGGTCGAGCCCGGCGAGGTCGACCCCGCGCGCCTGTGCCTCGGCATAGGCATCGGCCCGATCGACCGAGAGGCGCCCGTCGGCCAGCTCCGCGAGGAGGGGGGCCTCGGCGGCACGCGCCGCCCGGACGAGGCGTCGGGCCCGGGTCGGGTGCATGTCGGACCGACGGGCGATCCACTCGGTCATGGAGCGGGCGCCGTCCGTGAGGTTGGCCTGCCGGGCGTCGAGCTCGGCGACCAGCCTCAGCTTCTCGGCGTGAAGCAGCCGCTCTGCTGCTTCGATGCGCTCGTAGCGAGCTTCCAGCTCGTCGAGTTGCTCCATGCATGCATCTTGTCAGTAGGGTGGGACAGATTGCGATGTACAACGATCATCGCCGTCCCTCGTGCGTCGGATAGCTTCCGAGCCATGGATGCCGACCAGGTCGCGGGCCTCGTCTTCGCCGCCTTCGCGGGTGTGATGACGATCTTCCAGGTGGCGCTGGCGCTCGGTGCCCCGTGGGGCGCAGCTGCGTACGGGGGCACGAACCCCGGCGTGCTTCCCACCCGGCAACGAGTGACCAGCGGCATCGCCGGGTTCTTGCTCTACCCGCTCATCGCCCTGTTCGTCGCCGATACGTCGGGCCTCATCGTCCTTGGATGGACGGAGGGGCAGTCGTCGGTGTGGCTCTGGGTCCTCGCAGGACTCTTCGCCATCGGGACGCTGGCCAACGCCGTTTCGAGGTCGAGCGCCGAGCGCTACTGGGCGATCGTCACGCTGGGCATGTGCCTGTCGAGCGCCTGGCTCGCCATCGGGACTTGAGCGCCTAGGCGGCGACCACCCGGAAGACGGCAACCCAGTGGAGCGCCGACGCCGCCACGACGAGCACATGGAAGAGCTCGTGGGCCGCGAACACGCGGGGGAACAGGCGGGGTCGTTGGGTGGCGTAGAACACCACGCCCACGGTGTATGCGAGGCCGCCGGCGATGACCGGCCAGGCACCCCACCACCCGTGGGTCTCGAGGAAGGTCGGGAACCAGAACATCGCCGACCAACCCATCAGCAGCTGGAGAGTGACCGACAGCCACGTGACCGGCGAGCGGAGCGTCAGTTTCAAGGTGATGCCGAGCACGGCGATCCCCCAGACGAAGCCGAGGACCAGCGCGAGGGTCCACCGGTCCAGCGTCGCTATGGCGAGCGGGGTGATCGTCCCGGCGACGAGCAGGAAGATCATCGAATGGTCGACCCGCTGCATCCACTTCCAGACGGCATCCCGCCACTCGATCGAGTGGAAGAGCGAGCTCACCGTGAACATGGCGACGAGCGAGATCCCGAAGATGATCGCCCCCGCCAAGGCGGAGCCGTTTCCCCATGCCCGCCAGACCAAGAAGCCCATGCCGACCACCGAAAGGACCGCAGCGGACCCGTGCAGGAACCCGCGAACCGGGTTCTGCATCCTCCCGAGGGTCCATCTCTGCATCTGTTCGACCATCAACGGCACCCTAGGGGTCGGAGGGGTATGCGAGACTGGTTCCATGGCCATGGACCCGAAGAACACCCTCCTCCGCTACCTCCAAGTCGCCCGCGAGGCTCTCCTCTGGAAGCTCGACGGTCTGTCCGACTACGACATGCGGCGTCCGATGACGCCCACCGGCACCAATCTCCTCGGAATCGTCAAGCACGTCGCCAGCGTCGAAGCCGGCTACCTCGGTGACTGCTTCGGCCGGCCCTTCCCGGAGAAGTTCCCGTGGTTCGCCGATGACGCCGGATTCAACGACGACTTCCTCGTCGGGGCCGACGAGTCGAGCGCGTCGATCATCGACCTCTATCGGCGGGTCTGGGAGCATTCGGAGGGGACGGTCGCCGGGCTCGACCTCGACGCCGCGGGCCGCGTACCGTGGTGGGGTGACAGGGGCGACGTGACCCTGCACCAGATCCTGGTGCACATCACGACCGAGACCCACCGCCACGCGGGACACGCCGACATCGTCCGCGAGATGATCGACGGCGCCGTCGGGCTCAGGCTCGGAGGCGAGAACATGCCCCCTGTCGACGACGCCTGGTGGGCCGACTACCGCGGGCGGGTCGAGGCCGCGGCCCTAGAGGCATCCAACTGACGCACCGCCCACTCGGCCGAGCCGAGTCATCCGGATCAGTGCTTGAAGTGGCGCTTCCCGGTGAAGACGAGGGCGACGCCGGCTTCATTGGCTGCGGCGATGACCTCCTCGTCCCGCACCGAACCGCCCGGTTCGATCACGGCGGTGACGCCGACGTCGGCGAGCGCCTCGATCCCGTCCCGGAACGGGAAGAACGCGTCGGATGCGGCAACGGCACCGGCCGAACGCTCCCCGGCGCGGGCGACGGCCCGCTCCGATGCGCCGACCCGACTCTGGTCACCGGCACCCACACCGATGGCGGCGCCGTCCTTGGCGATCACGATGGCGTTGGACTTCGTGTGCGCACACACCACCCAGGCGAACCGTAGGTCGGCCATCTCGGCGTCGGTCGGCTGACGTTCGGACACGACGGTCCACCCATCGTCGACGGTCACCGAATCACGGTCCTGGATGACGAACCCGCCATCGATGCGTCGCAGGTCGGGATCCGAGGGATCGGGGGCCGGTGCAGCGATCACCCGCAGGTTCTTCTTGCCCGACAGTGGGCCGGCGTCCTCGATCGACGGCGCGATCACGACCTCGACGAACCCGGCGGCGGCGATTCGGGCGGCGGTGCCGGCGTCGAGCGGGCGATTGAGCGCAACGATGCCGCCGAAGGCCGAGAGGGGGTCACAGTCCCATGCAGCGGTGAAGGCATCGGCGAGCCCGTCGGCTACAGCCAGACCACACGGGTTGGCGTGCTTGATGATCGCAACGGCAGGTCCGTCGAACTCATGCACCATCCGCCAGGCCGCGTCGGTGTCGAGGTAGTTGTTGAAGCTCATCTGCTTGCCCTGGAGTTGTTCGGCGTCGGCCCACCAGCCGGACCCGCCCACCTCGCCGTAGAGCGCAGCCTCCTGGTGCGGGTTCTCGCCATACCTGAGCTCGGCGGCCCGGTGGATGGCGATCGCCCGGTTGGCGGCCGGAGTCGACTCCCGTTCGAACCAGTCGACGATGGCCGCGTCGTAGGAGGCGGTGTGGAAGAAGGCTTCCCGGGCGAGCTCGTATCGGAGGTCGTCGTCGAGTCCGCCGGCTTCGACGGCCGTCGCCACCTCGTCATAGCGGTCGGGTGAGGTCACCACCCCGACCCAGGCGTGGTTCTTTGCCGCCGCGCGCACCATCGTCGGCCCGCCGATATCGATGTTCTCGACGGCCTCGGCGTGGGTCACCCCGTCCCGGGACACCGTCTCGACGAACGGGTAGAGGTTCACCACCACGAGCCCGATCGGATCGATCCCGCGAGCGGCGAGGTCGGCCCGGTGCTGCTCGTCACCCAGGTCGGCGAGGATCCCGCCGTGAACGATCGGGTGCAAGGTCTTCACCCTGCCGCCGAGCATTTCGGGGGCGCCGGTCAGGTCGCCGACGCCCATCACGGGAAGGCCGGCGTCCCGCAGAGCCCTGGCGGTGCCGCCGGACGAGATGATTCGGACCCCGGCGTCGACGAGCCTCTGGGCGAACGGGACCAGGCCGGTCTTGTCGGAGACGCTGAGCAAGGCGGTGCGGACTGGTTGACGGGTCACAAGGGCTCCTGGATCCGGACGTGTCGACCGTCGACGACCAGCCGCCCGGCGGCGAAATCGGCGACGGCCCTGGGGTACAACTCGTGCTCGACGGCCTGGATTCGGGCGTGCAGCGTCGCCTCCGTGTCGTCATCGGCGACGGGCACCGCCTGCTGGGCGATGATCGGGCCATGGTCCACCTGTTCGTCGACGAAGTGGATCGTCACGCCTGACAGCTTCGCCCCGTAGGCCAGGGCGTCGGGGATGGCATGCCCGCCGGCGAAGGCGGGGAGCAGCGAGGGGTGGATGTTGAGGATGCGGTTCGGGAACCGATGGACCGCTTCCGCGGACAGGATCCGCATGAAGCCTGCGAGGACCAGGCCCTCGGCGTCCGATGCCTCGACGGCATCGCAGACAGCCTCCGTGAAGGCGAGGCGATCGGCGTGGTCGGACCAAGCCACGACCTGCGTCGGGATACCCGCCGCTTCGGCCCGCTCGAGACCCCGGACCCCCGGGCGGTCGGAGAGGACGAGGGCGATCTCGGCAGGGAAGGTCGGGTCGGCTGCGGCGGCATCGATGATGGCCTGCAGGTTGGAACCGGATCCGGAGACGAGAACGGCGATGCGCATGCGGGCGGCAGCCTAGGACCGGCCGGATCCCTCGCCACCGCGACCGCCTAGCGTCCGTGCATGGACTTCGCATCGCTCCCGAAGGTGGTGCTGCACGACCACCTCGATGGGGGTTTGCGGCCGGCCACGATCGTCGAGCTGGCAGCCGAGTACGGATACGCGAAGCTCCCCACCAGCGACGTCGACGCCCTCGAGCAATGGTTCGACCAGGGCCTCTCCGGATCACTCGAGCGGTACCTCGAGGCCTTCGACCACACCGTGGGTGTGATGCAGCACCCCGAGGCGGTGGAACGGGTCGCCTACGAGTCGTTGGTCGACGCCGCTTCCGACGGTGTCATCCACCTCGAGTCGCGGTTCGCCCCCTCCTTGCTCACCAAGGGTTCGATGAGTCGTTCCGATGCAATCGCAGCGGCGGTGGCGGGGTTCCGTCGAGCCGAGGCCCAGACCGGGACCACCTGGGGGCTCATCGTCGACGCCATGCGCCAGGAATCCGACTCCGCCGCTGCGGCCGAGGTGGCGATCGCCGCCGCCGACCTCGGCGTCGTCGGGTTCGACCTGGCGGGTCCGGAGGCCGGGCACCCGGCGAGCCGACATCGGAAGGCATGTGACACGGTGCTCGGGGCCGGCCTGGGCCTGACCATCCATGCCGGCGAGGCGGCTGGGCCGCGGTCGATCCTCGACGCCCTCGACTGCGGCGCCCAGCGAATCGGACACGGGTTCCGGGTCATCGACGACTGCACCGTGTCGGACGGCGAGATCGTCGATCTGGGTCCGATCGCACGCCGGGTCCACGAAGGTCGGATCCCCCTCGAGGTCTGCCCCATCTCCAACACGCACACGACCGGGATGGCCGTGGTCGACCACCCCATCGACCTGCTGCGCAGGGCTGGGTTCGTGGTGACGGTGAGCCCGGACAACCGGCTCATGAGCCGGACATCGATGTCCGGCGAGTACCGCCTCCTGGCGACGACGTTCGCCTGGGAACCGTCCGACTTCCACGAGATCGGCCGCGCCGCCTCGGAAGTCATCTTCGGACCGTCATCGCTCCGTACCGGGGTTCGTGAACGCCTCGCCGAACGAACCCGGCCCGCCAATCTGGAATGATTCCAGACAACCCGCGGGCAGCGGTACGCTGCGCGACGTGCGCACCGTCCTCGCCCTCGTCGCACTCATCGCCATCGGCGCCGTCTACAGCCTCAATACCGCTTCCGCGTCGTCGGAAACGGCAGAAGAGCGCGTGGTCGTCGCCCCGACCGTCTCCGAGTCCGTCGGAGCCCGCTGCACCACCGGGGACCGGGACCCCACCGGTCGCATCACCGGCGAGTCGGTCGGGATCGAGGAAGGACTCGGCCTCGACGCCGACTGTGTGGGGGCAGCCATCGATGCCGGCCGCACGGTGACGATCGCCTCCGCCCAGACCGTGGCACGGCTCTGCGCCCCGATCCCCGGAGCCGAGGACGGGTGCTGGAACGGTTCCCGCCTCGTGGTGCCGGTCGACGCCTGGCTGGCCGGCGACACCGTGTTCTCCGAGCGGCTCGAGCTACTGGCCCCGTAGGCCCTCGACGACCAACCACACGCCGACACCCGCCATCAGGACGACCGACGCGATCGTCAGGCTGCGCAAGGCACGTTCGCCGAGCATCTCGCCCGCTCGTCCAACGGCGACGGCGAACACGACCTTGGTGCCGACGAGGCCGAGGTAGAACAGCCCCACCCACCCAGCTCCTGCCCAGGCGCCGTCCTCGAAGACGCCGGCCAGGAGCGGCGCCCCGGCGCCGAGCCAGAAGATCCAGGCGTTCGGGTTGAGGATGTTCGTCACCGCGCCACGCAGGTAGTCGCCCGACGCCGACCGACGCGGTGCCTGTTCCGGCTGCTCCCGGAGCGACCGCAGCGCCATCGTGACGAGGGCCAAGCCCCCGACCACCGAGACGACCCGCACGGCCGTGTCGTCCATGAGAGACGCCGCCACGAGGGAGACGGTCACCGGGACGATGTCGGACAACAACGGGGCGAAAGCGACGCGGACGCCCGCCCGCGGACCCCGCTCGAGCGCCGTGGTCAGGATGAGGGAGTGGAGCGGGCCGGGGGCCAGCCCGGATCCGACGCCGAGGGCAACGGCCGAGAGCAGCCCGCTCAGGAGATGCCGGCCTTCTCCAGCGCCTCCAACATCGCCGATCCCATGTCGGTCGGGGTGGGTGCCACCACCACGCCCGCCGCCTCGAGAGCGGCGATCTTGGCGTCGGCGGTCCCCATCCCTCCCGAGATGATTGCCCCGGCGTGCCCCATCCGCTTTCCAGGAGGCGCGGTGGTGCCGGCGATGAACCCAGCAACCGGCTTGGTCATGTTCTCGGTGATCCAGGCAGCGGCCTCTTCCTCGGCCGTGCCGCCGATCTCACCGATCATGATGACGCCCTCGGTCTCGGGGTCGTCGTTGAACAACGCCAGGCAGTCGATGAAGTTGGTGCCGTTGACCGGGTCACCGCCGATACCGATGGCGGTCGTCTGACCGAGCCCGTTGTTGGTGAGCTGGTGGACCGCCTCGTAGGTGAGGGTGCCCGAGCGGGAGACCACCCCGATCCGACCCGGCGTGTGGATGTAGCCGGGCATGATCCCGATCCGGCACTCCTTGGGCGTGATCACACCGGGGCAGTTGGGTCCGACGAGGCGGACCGGCTTGTCCTCCAGGTACCGCTTGGCTCGCACCATGTCGTTGACGGGGATCCCCTCGGTCACGCAGATGATCAGCTCGATGCCTGCCTCGGCGGCTTCCATGATCGCGTCGGCGGCGAACGGCGGCGGGACGAAGACGACGGTCGCATCGGCGCCCGTCGTCTTCTTGGCATCTCGGACGGTGCCGAAGATGGGCACCTCCACCTCATAGGTGTCCGGACGGCCGGGGACGCCCGAGTGGTCGGTCTCACCGGAGAACGACAGGGTCGTCCCCGCCTTCGACGGGTGGACACCGCCCACGATATTCGTGCCGTAGGCGATGGACTTGTCCGCATGGAACTGGCCGGTGCGGCCCATGCCCTGGACGATGACCTTGGTGTCTTTGTCGATCAGCACGCTCATGCGCTCAGCTCCACGATCTTGGCGGCCCCGTCCTTCATGTCGTCGGCGGTGACGACGTTCAGGCCCGACTCGGCGATGATCTGGCGTCCGAGCTCGACGTTCGTGCCCTCCAGCCGGACGACCAGCGGCACCTCGAGCCCGACCTCTTGGACGGCCTGGACCACGCCGGTCGCAATCGTGTCGCACCGCATGATCCCACCGAAGATGTTCACGAAGATGCCCTTCACGTTCGGGTCCTTGGTGATGATCTTGAATGCCGCCGTGACCTTGTCGGCCGTGGCGCCACCGCCCACGTCGAGGAAGTTGGCCGGCTCGCCGCCCACGTACTTGATGACGTCCATCGTCGCCATGGCGAGACCGGCGCCGTTGACCATGCATCCGATGGTCCCGTCGAGGGAGATGAACGACAGGTCGAACTCGGAGGCCTCCAGCTCGGCCGGGTCCTCCTCCGACTCGTCGCGCATCGCCTCCACATCCGGGTGCCGGAAGAGGGCGTTCGAGTCGAAGCCCATCTTCCCGTCGAGCGCCATGACGGCGCCTTCGGTGGTGACGACGAGCGGGTTGATCTCGATGAGGTCGGAGTCCCAGTCGACTGCTGCCTCGGCGAGGGCGCTCATGAACCGTGCGCCGTTCTTGCCGGCGTCGCCCTCGAGGCCGAGGCCGGCAGCGAGGCGTGCGGCCTGGAAGGGGAGGAGGCCGACGGCCGGGTCGATCTCCTCTTTCAGGATCTTTTCGGGGGTCTCCTCGGCGACGACCTCGATCTCGGTGCCGCCCTCGGTGGAAGCCATCACGATGTGTCGGGAGCGAGCGCGGTCCAGCAGCACCGAGAGGTAGAGCTCACGGTCGATGTCGATCCCCTGCTCGATGTAGAGGCGGTTGACGACCTTGCCCTCGGAGCCGGTCTGGATGGTGACGAGCGTCGAGCCCAGCATCTGCTCGGCGAGTCCGGCCACGGCTTCCTCGGCTGCCCCGACGCCACCGGAGATGCCGTCCGTCACGACGGTGACGCCACCGAGGTCCGGGTGCTCCACGAACCGGCCCTTGCCACGACCACCGGCGTGGATCTGACTCTTGACGACCACCACCGGGTTCCCGCTCTCGCCGATGAGGGGTGCCACGGCGGCCCTGGCCTCCTCGACCGTGGTGACCATCCTTCCGAGCGGAACGGGGATGCCCCGGCCGGCCATCAGTTCCTTGGCTTGGTACTCGTGGATCTTCATGACTGCTCCGGTGGTGGCTCAGTGGGCCTGGACGTTCGTCTCGACCCAGTCGGTGATCGTGGTGAGGGGTGTGCCGGGGGTGAAGACCTCGGCGAGACCGGCCTCCTTGAGGCCGGGGATGTCGGTCTCGGGGATGATGCCGCCGCCGAAGACGAGGACGTCGGCCATGTCCCGGGCGCGGAGGAGCTCGACGACCTTCGGGAACAAGGTGTTGTGGGCGCCGGAGAGCACGGAGAGCCCGATGGCGTCGACATCCTCCTGCGAGGCCGCCTCGACGATCTGGCCGGGCGTCTGGTGGAGTCCGGTGTAGATCACCTCGTTCCCGGCATCGCGCAGCGCCCGGGCAATGACCTTGGCACCCCGGTCGTGGCCGTCGAGGCCCGGTTTGGCGATGAGGATCCGTCTCGGCATGACGGTGCGTGAGGGTAGAGCACTCGGCACCCGTTCGGGCCGGGGCACTCCCTAGTGTCGGCCCATGGCTGTTCGTGAGTCACCCGAGATCGCCTCGGTCATCCGTCGCATCGGCGAGGCGTGGGCAGCCAGGGACTTCGACACGTACTCGAACCAGATATCGAGGACTGCGCCCTTCAGGGCGATCGGAACGGATGCAGATGAGTTCTGGGAGAGCGCGGAATCGTTCTTGCGAGTGCGCCAGGTGCAGGCGGAGGAGCTGGTGGCGCAGGATTGGGACCAGTCCGAGGCGACACTCGAGCGGGTCGATGCATTCGAGGACGGCAACGTCGGCTGGGCATCGGTGCTCCTGACCGTCGACTCGCCGGGAGGCGGCGTCCGCCTCCGGGCGACGGCCGTTCTCGTGTTGGAGGCGGGAGCCTGGCGGGTCATCCAATGGCACTCGTCCATCCCCACGCCCAACGTCCGGGCGTTCGGTGTCGAGCTGACGACGACGATTGACGGCCTACTCAACGCGGTCGCCGAGGACACCGGGGCGCTGGGGACGCTGGACCGGGCCAGGGGCACCTCCACGATCGTGATCACGGACATCGTGGACTCGACCGTGCTGACCGAGCAGATGGGCGATGCCAACTGGATCAAGCTGTGGAAGGACCACGAGGCGGACATCCGTCGGATCACCGACCGGCACCACGGCACGGTCGTGAAGATGATGGGCGATGGCGCGATGCTTGCCTTCAGGTCCGCTCGCTCGGCGGCGCGGGCCGCCCTGGCGATTCGGGAGTCGACCGGGCAAGCGTTCACCGTCCGAACCGGGATGCATGCCGGCGAAGTCGTCCGGGATGAGGGCGACCTCCTCGGGGTCACGGTGAACAAGGCGGCACGCGTTGCCTCGATCGCCGAAGGTGGGGAGATCCTCGCCTCCGCCGTGGTCGAGGAACTCATCGGGACCTCCGAGGGCCTGGTCTTCGAGTCCCCGCGCATGGTCTCCCTCAAGGGCCTGTCGGGCTCCCACCGGGTCGTCTCGGTCGACGAATCTCGATGGGGACCGATCACGCCGTAGGCGACGGCGCCGGGGAGCCGGGAGGGTAGCTTCGAGAACCTTCGACGACGAGGAGGGGTCCATGCCGAACCGAGGCCCACTCGCTGCGGGAATCGCCGGTCTCGTGCTGATCGCGATCTACTCGTGGGTCATGATGGCGACCAGCGGAAGCGCCGATTGGGCGTGGCTCGTCCTTCTGGCAGCCATCGCCCTGCTGGTCTGGAGTGCCCGCTCCGCCGCATCCGGAACCTCGGAAGACCGAGGATCCGACGATGCCTGAGTGGTGCCCGCCCCTGCTTTGCACCTACCCCCGACGAAGGACCGACTCCATGTGTTGCCAAGGCGGGTCCGGGTTCGAGTAGGAGGAAGGGCCGCGTCGAGCGCTGGGTGAGGCGCTCGGGAGCGCCGAGCGCAACATCGCAGCGGCGACGGTCGCCCCTACGTTGGTCATGATCGTGGTCCATTCGCGGGTCACGTTGGTGGTCGTGGTCGCGGTCTCTGCCAGCTCGTCTGGACGGACCCGACCACGACGAAGGCCCCCGGTCTACCGGGGGCCTTCGTAACGGGTCGGCGGTGGGGTGCCTAGGCGAGGGCCTTGGCCTTGATGGCGTCGAACTCCTCTTGGGAGATCGCCCCGCGGTCGAGCAGGTCCTTTGCCTTGGCGATCTCGTCCGCCGAGCTCGATGAGCCGGCGGCGTCGCGGATGTAGGAGTCCATCGCCTCCTGCTGCTTCGCCGCATCGGCAGCAGCCCGCTCGCCCATCTTGCGTCCATGGACGATGAGGTAGATGAGCATGGCGATGAGGGGGATGGCAAAGATGAAGAGGGTCCACCCGGCCTTCGACCAACCGGACATGTCCGAGCGGAAGAGGTCGCCGAAGATGCTGAACAGCGCCATGAAGTACACGACGAAGAAGAAGATGACGAACATCGTCCAGAAGAGGTTTCCGAGCAGTTCCATTGAGGCCTTTCAGTCCTTGGGCGGGAGAGCCTAATTGGACTCAGTCCGCTTTCTTCAGTGGCGCCCAGGCGAGGAGGAGGCGCTTCTGTCCATGGTCGTGGAAGAGGACCAGCGCCTCGGCTCGATCGCCCGACCCCGTGATCTCTCGCACCAGGCCGGTCCCCCACTTGTCATGGACCACCCGGTCGCCGGGCTCGATACCGGGTTCAGCCCCGGTGGCTGCCTTCTCCTCGATCGTCTTCGTCTGCGGCGGCAGTGGCGCAGACCACGACGACCCGGTGGTCCGGGCGCGTCGCATCTCGGTCGGTCGGTGTCGACGACGTCGGCCCGACTCCTCCATCAGGTCCTTGGGGATCTCGTCGAGGAACCGGCTCTTCGGGTTGTAGTTGCGGCCGCCCCAGAGCATCCGGCTCGTGGCATGGGTCAGGTAGAGGTGCCTCTCGGCCCGGGTGATGCCCACGTAGCAGAGCCTCCGCTCCTCCTCGAGCTCGGATGGGTCGCCCAAGGAACGCATGTGCGGGAAGACGCCGTCCTCCATGCCGACGATGAAGACCGCCGGGTACTCGAGGCCCTTGGCGTTGTGGATGGTCATGACGGTCACCGAACCGGCGCTCGGGTCCAGGTCGTCGACTTCGGCAACGAGGGAGACCCCCTCGAGGAAGTGGCGCAGCCGGTCGAGACCGTCGAGCTCGGACCAGTCGACCTCGTCGACCACCGCTCCCTCCATCATCTCCTCGAACTCGAGCACGACGCTGGCCAGTTCCCGGAGGTTCTCACCGCGGCCGAGCGCCTCGATGCTCCCGTCGGCCTCGACGTCGGCGAGGAGGCCGACCTCCCCGAGCACGGCGTCGACGGCGGCGGCGGGGCCCTTGTCGGCCGCAGCCTCGCCGATCGAGTCGAGGATGGCGACGAATGAGGCGATCGCCCGCGTGGCCCGGGGTGTCAACGCCTCGATCTCGACGGCCCGGCGGAGGGCTTCGTGGAAGCCGATGCCCTCGGCTGCGGCGAAGCGGTCGACGTGGGCCACCGACGTCGCCCCGATGGACCGCTTGGGGACGTTGATGACCCGTTTGAGCGCCACCTGGTCTGCGGGGTTCACCACACAACGCAGGTAGGAGGTCGCGTCCTTGACCTCCTTGCGGTCGTAGAAGCGCACCCCGCCGATCACCTTGTAGGAAACGCCGCGACGATTGAAGACGTCTTCCACCACTCGGGACTGGGCATTGGTGCGGTAGAAGACGGCGATGTCGTCGAGCGTGAGTCCGTTGGACGTGAGGTCACGGATCCGATCGGCGATGAAGGCGGCCTCGTCGTGCTCGTCCTCGCCCTGGAAGTGGGTGATCGTCGGGCCATCGCCCTGGTCGGTCCAGAGGTGCTTGGGACGGCGCCCCTGGTTCTGGGCTATCACTGCGTTGGCCGCAGAGAGGATGTTCTGGGTCGATCGGTAGTTCTGGTCGAGGACGACGATCCGGGCGTCCGGGTAGTCCTTCTCGAACTCGAGGATGTTGCGGATGTCGGCCCCGCGGAAGGCATAGATCGACTGGTCGGAGTCACCGACGACGCAGAGGTTCCCGTGCTTGGCAGCCAGAAGCCCGACGAGCCGGTACTGGGCGTGGTTGGTGTCCTGGTACTCGTCGACGTGGATGTACCGGAAGCGACGCTGGTAGTGCTCGGCGACCTCGGGAAAGGCGGTGAGGAGTTCGACGGTGACCATCAACAGGTCGTCGAAGTCCATCGCCGATGCCTCTACGAGTCGCTGCTGGTAGAGCCGGTAGACGTCGGCGATCTGTTCGTGGAAGAAGCCGGAACCGTTGGCGGCGAACGACTCGAAGTCCACGAGCTCGTTCTTGGCAGCGGAGATCTGGGCCTGGATCGTCCGGGGTGGGAACTTCTTGCTGTCCAGGTCGAGGGCGTTGAGACACTGGGCGATCAGCCGTTGGCTGTCGGACTGGTCATAGATCGAGAAGCCGCTCCGATAGCCGAAGCGATGCGCCTCTCGACGAAGGATGCGCACGCACGCCGAGTGGAACGTCGAGACCCACATCTGGCGGACGGCGCCGCCGACGAGCCGCTCGACGCGCTCACGCATCTCATTGGCAGCCTTGTTGGTGAAGGTGATGGCGAGGATCTCTGACGGGTGGGCGTCGAGGTCGCGGATCAGGTGGGCGATCCGGTGGGCCAGCACCCGGGTCTTGCCCGAGCCGGCCCCCGCCACGACCAGCACCGGCCCGTCGGTGGCCGCGACGGCTTCTCGCTGGGCAGGGTTGAGCCCGTCGAAGATCGGCGAGTCCGCGGGGTCGGCTCCGTCGGCCTCCCCCAAGCCGGGGAAGAGGGTGTCCATCGCCGTCGATGGTACCGCCGGGTCAGGACTGAATTACACGTGTGTGGTCCGCTCCGCGGACGTACCTCGTACCTCGACGTGGCCGCCCTCACCCTCGTGGTACGCACGGCAACCGCAGGTTGCCGCTACGAGATGCGTGGTACGGCGGGCGGGGGCCGCCTACGCGATCCCGCGCATTGGGCGCTGGAGCTCGAACTCGGGCTGGCGGGTGCCCGGCGGGACGCTGCCTCCGCCGTCGAAGACGCCGGCCGACAGCGGGAAGGTGACGAAGAAGCGGGACCCGGCGGGGAACCGGGGCTCGAACCAGAGGTCGCCGCCCATCTGGCGGGAGAGGCGCTGGGCGATCGGTAGACCCAGTCCGATTCCGCCGGAGCGGGTGTCACCGCCGAGCCCCTTCTCGAACTCCTCGAAGATGGCCCGTCGGGACTCGCGGGGAATCCCGGCACCGTCATCGCTGACGACCAGCTCGTAGTGGGTCCCGACGTACTGGCCCTCGATCGCGATCTGACGTCCACCGTGCTTCGCAGCGTTGGCCAGGAGGTTGCGGACGATCTGACCGACCCGCTTGGCGTCGGAGTAGACCTTGATCCCCGCCGGGATGGTGATCACGAGGTCCTTGCCGTGGCCCGGTGCGAAGACCGCTGCCACGAGCTCTTCGACCATCTCGGACAGGTCCATGACCTCGGGCTCCAGATCGAGGCTCTCGGACTCGAGGCTGGGCACGACGAGGATGTCCTCGACGAGGGTCGACAGGTGATCGACCTCCCGGCAGATGATGTCCAGAAATTCGTCGATGTCCTGGTCCGACAGCTCGGACCAGTCGCGTCGCAGCGTCGAGGCGAAGCCACCGATCGATGTCAGCGGCGTCCGGAGCTCATGCGAGACCGTGTTGACGAAGCCCATACGCATCTGATCGGCACGCTCGAACTGTCGATGCGCCGCCGCCTCCCGCCAACGACCCCAGGCGAGTCCGGCGACAGCCAGGACGAGGCCGACCACGAGGCCGACCCAGGGGTCGAATCCGCCGGTCACGGGGTTGCCTCCTCGGGCACCGGGTCCCCGGCGACCAGCCGGCGCAGTGACTCGAGGAAGGCGCCGTCACCCAGACCGTTCTTGTCGAAGACCTCTCGGACGCCGACCCGACGGGCAGCCTCCTTCTCGGTCTCTCCGGCCACGCCGGACAACAGGACCACCGGAAGGTCCGGGTACTGGTCGCCGAGCGCCGCCGCGATCGAGACGCCATCGTCATGGTCGAGGTGGAAATCGAGCACGACGGCCTGGATGCTCCGCTTGGCCAAGAGGTCCATGAGCTCGGACCGGTCGCTCATCGACTCGACCTCGAAGCCCCCCGAGGCAAGCGTCGCAGCGAGCAACTGGCGGACGGCGCGCGAGTCGTCCACCACGGCAATGGTCGGCCGATCGGGTCCGACTCGGACGCCGACGGCCTCGATCCCGTTCGGTTCGACGACGACCACCATGTCGCCACCGCCGAGCAGGGCAGCACCCGCAAGGAACTCGTTGCCCGAGAGCACGCCGGCGAGACGCTTGACCGCCACGAGCCGGGAGCTGAGGACGGCCGGCACGCCCATGGCAACGAACCCGGCGCGGGTGGTCAGGACGACGACCTCCCGGGACGGTTCGTCGCTTGCTCGGCCCAGGAGCTGGGACAGCGAGACGAACGGGATGGCATCGTCGGCGTAGCGGTAGGCGATGTCCCAGTCCTCGACGACGAGGTTGGCCGGCTTGTACTCGAGGACATCGACCACGGCGGCGCGTGGGACGCCCCAGCGCATGCCGGCACAGCGAACCAGGATCACGTCCTGGAGGGCCAGTGAGGACGGGAGGGAGACCGATACTCGGGTGCCGGAGCCCGGGAGGGAATCGATGCGCATGCCGCCGTGGACCTTGTCCACCAGCTTCGCCACCAACGCCAACCCGACCCCGTCGCCGGAGAAGCCGTCGCCGGATCCACCGGTCGAGAGACCGTGGGCGACGAGGAGGTGCTCGAGGTCGGTCCGGCTCGGGATGCCTTCTTCGGTCAGCAGTCGGGCCCGGCGTGCGGCCGCTTCGACCTCGTCCCATTCCACCCCGCGGCCGTCGTCGGTGACCGACGCACGGAGTGTCGAACCATCGGCGACGAACGAGAGGGTGACCGACGCCACCTCGGGCTTGCCGGCAGCGATTCGTTTGTCGGGATGCTCGCAACCGTGGTCCACGGCATTGACCACGAGGTGGCGCAGCGGCTCGCGGAGCACATCCAAGAGCTGGCGATCGACCTCGATCTCGTCCCCGACGATCTTGAAGTCGACCCGCTTGCCCGTCCGGTTGGAGATGTATCGCACCAACTGGGCGAGCGTCGTGGTGATCTCCCGGAGCGGGCCGGTGGCGAGCACGGCGGTCTCGGACTGGAGCTTGCCGATGGCGGCCTGGAGCGCCTCGGCGGCGCGCGACCAAGCACCCTCACCGACCTCCGCCTTGAGCGCCTCCACGAGGGCATCGATGTCCAGGCGGACCTCCACGGATCGGTTGATGACTTCATACAGGCGGCCGGAGTCGACACGCACGGCATCACCGAGGACGAGGCCTCGGGTTCGGGTGAGGAGGCCATCGAGGTCCGGGCGGTCGTTGGCCAGGCCGTAGAAGGTCTCGTTCCTCCCAGCTTCGCCTTCGTCGAATCGACAAGCCCGCCCAAGCGCATGGCAGACCGAGCGGCAGGCAGGGCCGAGCGTGGACTCGCCGTGCTCGAGGGCGGGCAGCAGGGCGGCAGAGAGAGCGGAAAGGGAGGAGGCGAAGGAGCCATCGACGGTCAGGGAGTCGTCGGCGATCCTCTTCCATGCGTCCTCTATCGACTCCGCTGCGGCGCTGAGGAACTCGTAGCCCAGCATGGCGAAGTTGCCCTTCAGGGTGTGGGCGTCGCGTGCTGCCGTGGTGGCCATCCGTGCGTCCGGCCGCTTCTCGGAGATCGAACCGGCAGCCGACACGAGACGCGCGGAACGCTCCGCCGTCTCGGCGACGAAGATCTTCACGAGTTCAGGGTCGTTCGACCACTCCAAGGGGACATGCTCCGGTACGCGTAGGAGTGGTATCGGGATGGTGAGGGGCCGACCTGAGGAGGTCGGAAGGCGAAGATTCACGTCCTCGAGGATCCCGCCCCCACCGGACTCCAACCGGCGGGACCCATTCCTGCGGCGGGTCCCCCTTCAGTACCTTTGGAGCTGGGCCGTCGCCAGGTGGCCGTCGGGCCGGATCACTCCCACTCGATCGTCGCCGGCGGCTTCGAGCTGATGTCGTAGGCGACGCGGTTGATGCCCTCGACCTCGTTGATGACCCGGGAGGAGATCTTCTCGAGGACGTCGTAGGGGATCCGGGCCCAGTCCGCGGTCATGGCGTCCTCGCTGGTGACGGCGCGGACGATGATGGGGTACGAGTAGGTGCGGAAATCGCCCTGCACGCCCACCGATCTGATGGCGGGAAGCACGGCGAACGACTGCCAGATCTCGCGCTCGAGGCCGCCGAGTCGGAGCTCTTCGCGCACGATGTGGTCGGCACGTCGCAACAGGTCCAGGCGCTCTTCGGTGATGTCACCGATGATGCGGACGGCAAGACCGGGACCGGGGAACGGCTGGCGCCAGACGATCTCATCGGGCAGTCCCAGCTCGGAGCCGACGGCGCGTACCTCGTCCTTGAACAGGTCGCGCAGCGGCTCCACCAGCTCGAGGACCATATCGTCGGGTAGGCCGCCCACGTTGTGGTGCGACTTGATGACGGCGGCGTGCTCGCCGCCCGACTCGATCACGTCGGGGTAGAGCGTCCCCTGCACGAGGAATTTGGCATCGGAGTGTTTGGCGGCCTCTGCCTCGAAGACCCGGATGAACTGCTCGCCGATGATCTTCCGCTTCTCCTCGGGATCGGTGACCCCTTCCAGCTTGGACAAGAAGAGCTCTGCAGCGTCGACGTGCACGAGGTTGATCTCGAAGGTGTCCCGGAACGTCTTCACGACCTGTTCGGCTTCGTTGAGGCGGAGCAGGCCGTGGTCCACGAAGATGCATGTCAGCTGGTCGCCGACCGCCTCGTGGACGAGGGCGGCGGCCACCGAGGAGTCGACCCCGCCCGACAGACCGCAGATCACCTTGCCATCGCCGACCTCTTCGCGGATGGCGGCGATCGAGTGCTCGGCGATCGATGCCTGGTTCCAGTCCTCCCCCGCTTCGCAGACGTCCTGGACGAAACGACGGATGACCTCGCCTCCGATCGGTGTGTGTACGACCTCGGGGTGGAACTGGACCCCGTAGTAGCCGCGCTCGGGGGCTTCCATGGCGGCGACCGGGGCCCCGGGTGTGGAGGCGACGGTGGTGAAGCCTTCCGGCAGGGTCGTCACGGAATCGACGTGGGACATCCAGACGGTCTGGCTGGTGTCCAGACCACCCAGCAACCGGGAGTCGCCGGTGATGGTCATGTCCGTCCGGCCGTACTCGCCGGTGCCGGTGGCCGCCACGTCCCCTCCCAAGTCGCGTGCGAGGAGTTGGTGGCCGTAGCAAATCCCGAGGACGGGGATCCCCAGCTCGAGGATCTTCGGGTCGATCTCGACGGCGTCGTCGGCGTTCACGGAGTCCGGGCCGCCCGACAGGATGATGCCGATCGGGCCGGTCGCCCGGACCTCTTCGGGTGTGATCGTCCGGGGGACGATCTCGGAGAACACGGAGGCCTCGCGGACACGCCGGGCGATCAGTCGGGCGTACTGGGCACCGAGGTCGACGACGAGGACCTTCTCGGTGTCCTCGAGCGATGACGCCTGTCCGTGCTTCGGCTGTCCGACGGGTCCGCTCAACTCGGGGCTCCTGTGCGCTTCGGGGAGGGCGCTACGGTACCAGCGGCCGTATCCCACACCTCCCGGGACACATGCAGCAGATTCCCGCCCGTTCCACCGAGTCACCGTTCCGCGTCTACGACTTCCTGATCGTGTTCGCGACCATGCTCGGCGCCAGCTTCTTCGGCGTGATCGTGGCCTTCATCATGGCCCCGCCGGAGTCCCTCGACGTCGTGGGGATCCTGTCGGATCCGACGTTCCTGGGCATCTCGCTCGCCTCGCAGTGGATCGGCTCCATCGCCGGTCTGTTCGTGCTCAAGGCCATCCGCCGGGCATCGCTCGAGGACTTCGGGCTGCCCATCACCGGAGCCGACGCCCGCGGGATCTTCTGGGGGCTGGGCGCGGTTGGCGGTCTCATCGTGTTCGGTCTCATCGTGGAGGCAACCGGGGTCGACGCACCTTCCCAGGACCTGGTCACCAGCTTCGAGAACATCCAGGGACCCCTCTGGACGGCGGCCGCCGTGCTCGGGGTCGGGGTGGTCGGACCCCTCACCGAGGAGCTCCTCTACCGCGGCGTCCTCCAAGGCTCCCTGTCCCGTCGGTTCGCCCCGATGCCGACCATCGTGATCACGTCACTCATCTTCGCCGCGGTGCACTTCCAGGGAGGGAACCTGGCGACCGTGCTCTTCGTCCTCCTCGGGCCGATCTTCCTCCTGTCGCTCGTGCTCGGCTGGCTGGTGGAGGCTGACAACGGGCGGATCGGCCGGGCCTTCTTCATGCACGCCACCTACAACAGCGTGCAGGTGATCCTCCTCTTCAGCGGCGTCGCCGGTACCTAGCTCCGTCTTCGGCCGAGTGGCACCTGAGTCCCTTCAGAGGGATCCCCCCGCGGGAGGGGATGGCACCGCCGGGGGCGGCGCCCGCCACGGGAGGGGGGTCATCAGTGCACCAGTACGACCCGCCCCGGGCGTCGCCTAGGCCAGGCCCATGGCTTGCTTGACATCTTCGATGGTCGACTGGGCCATCTCCCGGGCTCGGGCGGCATGGGAGGAGAGGATCTCCTCCACCTCGTCATCGGCGAGGGCCTCGTAGCGCTCGCGGATCGGTCGGAGGCCCTCCACCACGGCTTCGCCCACGGCGACCTTGAGGTGGCCATACATCTGGTCGCCGTACTCGGCGACCAGATCGTCGATGGAGCGGCCGTCGAAGAACGAGAAGATCTCGAGCAGGTTCGAGATGCCCGGTTTCTCGTCCCAGTCGTATCGAACCTCCGAGCCCGAGTCGGTCACGGCCCGCTTGAACTTCTTCATGATCGCGTCGGGGTCCTCGAAGACGCCGACCATGGCATGGGGGTTGGGGTCCGACTTCGACATCTTGGCGGTCGGGTCCTGCAAGGAGCTGACCCGGGCCCCCACGGGCGGGGTGATCCGATCGGGAATCGGGAAGGTCTCTCCGTAGCGGTTGTTGAAGCGCTCGGCGATGTCACGTGTCAACTCGAGGTGCTGGGTCTGGTCGTCTCCGACGGGCACGGCGTGCACCCGGTGGATGAGGATGTCGGCCGCCTGGAGGAGCGGGTAGGCGAAGAGCCCGAAGCGCTCGCCCGCCTTGTCCGACTTCTCCTTGTACTGGGTCATGCGACCCAGCGGGCCCATCGTCGCATCGACACCGAGCAGCCACATGAGCTCGACATGCTCGGGCACGTCGGCCTGTCGGTAGAGGAGGCTGCGGTCAGGATCGACACCCACCGCCATGATCGCCTTCGCAAGGTCGGTCCGGGCGGCACGCATCTCCTCGGGCTCGAACGGAGCAGTGATCGCATGGAGGTCGACGACGCAGTAGATGCAGTCGTGGTCGTCCTGCATCGCCGCCCAGTTGGTGAGCGCGCCCATGAGGTTCCCGAGGTGGACGATGCCGGTCGGCTGCATCCCGGAGAAGACGCGTTGGCGCACGATGGTTCCTTCGTTCTGGGCGGTGGGCCGGGAATGGTAGGTCCCGACCCACCGATGCGTTCGTCAGCGGTTCTCGGCCGGGACCACCGGTTCCGATCGGGCAACGAGCCACGCGAGGCCGACGAAGCCGATCCCGGCGACGAGACCCACCGTCGCGGGTCCCAACAGCGGACGGTCATTGGATGCAGCGAACAGGATGCCGAGCCCGGCGATGCCGTTGACCGTGCCATGGCCCACGGCCGCGGGGATCGACGAACCGGTGACCTCGGCCGACCAGGCGAGGATCGCTCCCACGGAGGTCGTGAAGACGAGGAATGCCAGCATTCCTGTCCACGGCGCACCCCAATAGCCCTCGCCGTAGTTGTAGCCCATGGCGATGATCGGCCAGTGCCAGATGCCCCAGATCACGCCCATCCACAAGAGCATCGGTCGCCATCCGAGGGGACGGAGCTTCCACTGGAGGTAGCCGCGCCAGCCGAACTCCTCGCCGAAGGCGGGGATCGCGTTGATGAACGGGGCGAACAGGACCGCCGCCGCCACCTGGACGACGACCAGTACCGAGGCGTCGAACGGGAGCTCCTGGCCGCCGGTCGCCTCACCCAGCTGGTCCTCGAACGCGGAGAGGCTGGGATCGAACTCACCTGGGAACACGAGGAAGTAGACCGCCGCTCCGACCACCGCGGCGCCGATCATCCCGGGCCAGACCACGGCCCAAGCCTTGGCCGGTCCGTTGAATCCGAGCCGAAGGTCGTCCCAGCCCTCCTTGGTCGCGATCCGGGCCACGAAGTTCCCGAACGCCGGGCCGAACATGGCGACGAGTAGGAGCGGGAGCGAGAGCGGTAGCCCCGCCACGATCGTCTGCCCGGCCAAGCCGCCCGTCGCCCAGATGACGGCGTAGAAGCTCCAGGTGAAGCCGAAGGTCGCCGCCAGGAAGATGACGATGCGGCTCCGCTCGAGGTCGGCCATCACTCGTCGCGCTTGTCGGGGTCGTCGCGCCAGACGAAGTAGGAGTAGACGGTGCCGAGCACGACGGACCCGATCAGTCCACCGAGCAGCACCCAGATGGCCGCCTCCGACAGCCCGAAGAGGCCGAGCAGGGCCGTGGCGACTCCGATCACGACCCAGGAGAACCCCATGACTCGGTGGGTCTTCATCCACGACAGGTCCGAGGCGAGGGTCCACGGGGTTCGCACGCCGAAGGTGTAGGTGGAACGGATCTTGCCGAGCATGTTGCCGATCACCGCTATCAGCAGGCCGACACCGACCGTGATCCACGATCCGACGTCGACATCCCGGCCGAGTCCGGTCATCGTGATCAGGACGGTCAGCAGGAACATGAAGGCGGCCATGGAGACCATGAGCGTCCGGAGCGGCACCATCGACGCCTCCATGTTCTTCCGCCTCGGTTCGATCTTCGCGACCAGCGAGACCAACCCGACGACGAAGACGCCGATTGCCGGTGTCAACAGGAGGGTCCAGCGCGAGCCATAGCCGTCCACCTCCCCGGCGGCATTCCAGTGCATGGGAATCTGCTCACCGGCCGGTACCCGGGTGATGCCCCACGCTGCGACGAGGAACCCGGCAGCAACCAGCCCCCATGAGATCCAAGCTGTGGGTCCGGTCACGACCCGTTGGCGTTCCTCATTCATCCGCCGCTCCCATCCCGAGGAACTCCATCGTCGCCATCAGCGTCTCCTCCAGAACCGATACGTTGAGCGTGTAGGTGATCGTCGTGCCGTTCCGGCGGCCCTGCACCAGGCCGGCGTTCCTCAGCACCGAGAAGTGCCCAGACATCGTGGAAGGCGCCGCATCGAACCTGCCGGCGAGCTCCCCCGCCGTGCGATCCCCGTCCCGGAGGATGCGAATGATCCCGCGCCGGGTCGGGTGGGCGAGCGCCTTCAACACCGAAGACTGTGATTCGGCCATCGCCGAAATTCTAGGCAATTGATTCGCCGGGAGCCGAATCAGCGACCGAGCACCTGCTTCAAGGTGTCCGGGCGATCGGTGATGAGGCCGTCGACACCCAGGTCGAGGAGCCGCCGCATCTCGGCCTCTTCATCGATCGTCCACACGTGGACATGCTTGCCGGCCCGGTGGGCGGCCTCGACGAACCGCTCGTCGACGACGGTGATGCCCTGCTTCACGGGGACCTGGAAGACGTCGGCTGGGCTCGCCGATGGTCGGCCCAGCCATGACCGGACCCGGACGGCGATCGTCTCACGGGTGCCGGACGACGTTGCAACTCGCCCACCGGTCAGCTCCCGGAACCGCCGCGTCCGCCCATCCGAGAAGGAGCCGACGATCACGCGGTCCCAGAGGTCGTGGGTTGCGATCGCATCTGCAAGGAGCTGCTCGAGGTCGGGCGCCTTCATGTCGAGGATGAACGCGGCGTCCGGGAATGCGGCGACGACCTCCTCGAAGGTGGGGATCGCCACGGATTCCTCCCAACCGGAGAAGTGGTGGGCGGCATCGACCCCGGCGAGGTCGGCCAGCGAGTGGTCGACGACCCGGCCCGAGCGATCGGTGCACCGGTCGAGCGTCGGGTCGTGGAAGGTGACGAGCACCCCGTCGGAGGTCGCATGGAGGTCCGTCTCGATCACCCGGTAGCCCATGTCGTAGGCACCCTGGAATGCCGGCATGGTGTTCTCCGGCCAGAGGATGCGTGACCCTCGATGGGCGGCGGCGAACGGGGTCTCCCTCTCGAGAACGGGTTTCATCGTCGGCCAGCCTACGGATCGGCCGCGTAGCGTCGTCCCATGGCCACGACCTACCGCCTCGACGGCGACGTCGCCGTCGTCACCATCGACCGACCCGACAAGTTCAACGCCGTCGACCCGGCCACGAGCCGATCGCTCATCTCCCATGTGGAGCAGGCCGGGGACGAAGCCCGGGCCCTGGTCCTCACCGGGGAGGGCCGGGCCTTCTCGTCGGGAGTGGACCTACTCAGCCTCAAGGAGGAGTACGACCGCGGTGAGCCCGACCTCGCCGCCACCATCCGGGACGTCTTCAACCCGATCATCGAAGCCCTGCATGGCGCGCGCGTCCCGACGATCGGCGCGATCAACGGTGCGGCGGCGGGAGCGGGGATGGGGATTGCACTCGCCTGCGACCTGCGGGTCGTCCACGCAGACGCCTACTTCATGTCGGCATTCATCAACGTCGCCGTCATCCCCGACTCCGGGACACCCTGGTCACTCCCCCGACTCGTCGGCCTCTCCCGGGCCATGGAGATCGCCTACTCGGGACGCCGGGTCCCCGCCGACGAGGCGGTCGAGATCGGATTGGCCCATCGATCCTCCGAAAGGAACGTCGTGGACGACGCGATCGCCTGGGGTGCCGAGCTGGCAGACGGCCCGACCGCCGCCTACGTCGCCACCCGCCAACTCCTCGATTTCGGGTCGAGTCATGCACTGCCCGAGGTCCTGGCCGAGGAGATGCGACTGCAGGGTGAGATGGGGCTCCGCCCCGAGCACCTGGAGGCGGTCACCGCGTTCTTGGAGAAACGAAAGCCACGGTTCCGAGGCTTGGGATCCTGACGGGCAAGTACTGGGGTACCGGCGACTGACGTGGTCGAACGATCGTGGGCGCCGGCACTCGGTATCGGCTGACGGCAGGAGCCGTCAGGCTTTCGCCAGGTAGACCTCGAGGTTCAGTCTGGGGCCACGGGATTGGCCGAAGGCGACGCCGATTGACCGGTTGAGGAAGGCGAGGGACTCCGAGCCCGTCTCGAAGGTGAGGAGCTCCTGGGGGTCGGCGTCACCACGGTTCTCGGTGGGCAGGGCGATGCCATTGGCCCTGTAGAAGACCGTGTCGGGCCCTTCTCCCATCCGGGCGGTGATGTCGAGCACCACGGTGCCGTCCTTGCGCACCCGGGCATGGTCGGTACCGACCACGGGGATCTCACCCTCCCAGTGCGGACCGGTCGCCGTGCCTTCGAAAGGGAAGTCGACCCGGAACCCGTCGGGCGTCGGGCCGATCACCGTGGCGGGCATCGTTCCCTCGATCGTGCAGAAGTGTTCGAGTGTTGGCATGTTTCCTCCTGGTCCCGAAGCTACGCGCCGAGCCCCTCGAGCACGTAGGCAGCGATGTCGTCGGCGAGCTCCCCCTTGGAGAGCCGGCCAGCGGGGTCGTACCAACGCACCAACGCGTTCAGCGTCGAGAGGGCGAAGATCGACCCCAGGACGGGGTCCACCTGCCGCAGTTCGCCCCCTTCGACGCCGTCGGCGATGACCTTGCGCCAGACCCCTTCGTAGTTGTCGCGCATGGCGATGGCCTTGTCCCGCTCCTCTGTCTCTAGGTATCGGGCCTCGTCGAGGAAGGTGCGCGCCTCGCTGGCATGCTCGACGAGGACGTCCACGTGGCCGGCTACGAGCCGGCGTATGACTTCCGCGACCGAAGCGTCCCCGGCACGGGCGGCAGCCGCCGCCTCGTCGAACTTGGCCGCGCCCCGCGCAATCACCTCGACGAGCAGCTCCTCCTTGCTGGAGACATGTGAGTAGAGCGACGACCCGAGCAGGCCCAGCTCGTCGCCGAGGTCCCGCATGGACGTGCCGTGGAAACCGCGGTCGGCGAAGAGCCGGCCGGCGGCGGCGATCACGTCTTCGCGAGAGGTTCGTGCCATGGGCCGACGCTA
The DNA here is from genome assembly GCA_024639975.1 of bacterium. Taxonomy (GTDB): domain Bacteria; phylum Actinomycetota; class Acidimicrobiia; order Spongiisociales; family JAENVV01; genus JAHEFX01. Next base: position 30,951 of record JAHEFX010000001.1, on the reverse strand, counting down.
CCCAACGAACGTTCGTGGGGGCCCGGAGGCCCCCACGACACGGTCCGAGAAACGGAGTTGCTCAGCCCTCGAGGCCCAGGGCACCCTCGACGGCCGCCGGATCGACGAGCGCGTCGCCGCGCCGGCGGTGGTAGCGGTCCCAGATGACGAGCATCGCCGGCAGGACGACCAGCGAGTTCACGAGGGCGAACAGGATCGCCCAGAATGTGACCTCCCCGAACTGCTGGAAGGGCTTGAGCGTCGACGTCACGAGCGAACCAAAACCGGCCATCGTGGTGAACGCCGCTCCGGCAAGGGCCGCGCCGGTGTGACGAACGGTCGACCGTATCGCCGCCTCGGTCGACTCCATGCGCACCCGGTCCTCGAGGAAGCGGTGGGTGATGTGGATGGTGAACGGCACTCCGATACCGACCGCGAGGGCCGAGATGGTGGCCGTGACCGGACCGAAGGGGATGCCTCGGGCGGCCATCATGCCGAACACCTGGAGCACGACGATGGCAACGGGAAGCATCGTCAGCACGCCGAGGAGCGGGCGGCGGGCCTCGATCCAGAAGTTGACGACCAGCAACAGGGTCGCGGCCCCCAACGTCAGCAGCAACGATGAGAGCTGGGACGCCGCAAGTGCGTCCACGACGGCTGCGGAGACGATGTTCTCCGAAGTCGGGATGGCATCGACGCCTGTATCGGTGACCGGAGCGAAGTCGTCCTTGAGGGCATCCCGGAGATCGGACGCGCCGTCGCTGCCTGCACTCGTGTTGATGACCCACTGGGCTGCGTCGTACCCGCCGCCGTCGGCGGCGTGGATGGTGGTCGCCGCCACGTCGGGAGCGTGCTCCGTGGCGAGGTCGTACAGGGCCACCACGTCGGTCCCGTCGGCAACCCGCAGGTCGTCGGCCAGGCCCAGTTCGGCGGCGGCCGGTCCGAACTCGGGGCTGAAGACCGCGGACTGGGGATCGGAGAGCTCCTCGAGCAGGGCCACGACCGAGATGTTGACGGCGGGGTTCCCGCCGAACTGGGTCACGTCGGGGGTGTCCTCGAGGTTGTCCCAGGCGTCGACCTGGGCGTTGTGTGCCTCGGCGGTGGCGATGTCCTGGCCCACGTTCCCGACGAGGACGCTCGTGGTCTCCCCGAAGCCGCCTCCGAAGTCCTCGGTGATCACGTCGAGCGTCTCGACGACCGGGCTGTCGGTGGGGAGGAAGTCGGCGAAGTTGAACGACGTCTCCAGTTGCTGGCGGCCGAACTCGCCGACGCCGGCGAGGACGAGGGCAACGATCACGACACCCCAGGCGAACTTCTCGGCAACCACCGAGATACCGCCGGTGATGCTGGGCAGCTGCATGAGCACGACCCCGACGAAGGCACCGAGAACCGCGAACACGACCAATCGGGTCGTATCCACGGCGAATGCCTCTCCGGAGATCCCCGACTCCAAGAGCGCAGAGGCGAGGTACGCAGCAACACCGGAGACGGCGCCGATCACGAACGGCCACACGAAGCCGGGGTTGGCGTCGAGGTCGAAGGTCTCGGCGTCGAGGCGTCCCTTGCGCTCCGCCCGACGGTCGAGCAGGAGTCGGACGGCGGGGACGAATGTGAGCATCAGGATGAAGGCCGAGACGATGCCGACCGAGGCGATGATCCCGAACTCGGCCAGGGCGGGGACCGGGCTGATGAGGTTCGTGAGGAAGCCGACGACGGTGGTGAGGGTCGCCAGGACCAGTGCCACGCCGACCGTGCGGATCGAGTGGCGGACCGATTCCGAGACGTCATTGCCGGCAGTGATCTCCTCCCGGTAGCGGGAGGTCATGTGGATCCCGTAGTCGACGCCGAGGCCGATGATCAGGATCGGCAGGATCTGGACCAGCTCGTTGAAGGGCCCGATCACGCCCAGGTAGTCGGGGCCGAGCAACACGCCGATCCCCTGCATCCAGGCGATGGCGATGATGATCGTGAGGAGGGTGAGGAACGTGTCGGCCAGCGTCCGGCGAACCGCCCGCCGCGTCCCACCGGCACCGCGGACGCGGACCCAGAAGTTGAAGAGCAGGACCACGATGATGATGGCAAAGGCGAGGCCGAACATCCGAGCGATCTCATCGGTGAAGTCGCCGGTCGACGAGAAGATCAGGCCAAGGGAGAAGGCCCCGGCCGAATAGCCCTCCGGGAGCTCGGCGGCGGCGAGGTCCTCGGCAAAAGCAGCCTGGCGGAAGCCGGCCTCGAGGAACTCGTCTTCGGTGTCACCTGCATCGAGGAAGACGATCATCAGTCCCGAAGAGGCCGTCACGGCATCGGTGTCTGCGTCGTCGGAGAGCAACCCGGTCACCTGACCGGCGAACTCGGCGGGGATGAAGGCGAGGTTGTCGGAGTAGGCCTGCTTGAGCTGCTCGGTGGTCGGCTCGACCGGCAGGTATCCCACCGTGAAGCCGCTCGGCGTCTCGATGCCGGACAGCGCATCCGACAGGGCACGTGACTCGTCGGCGGTCAGGTCCTCGGTCAGGCTGAGCACGACCAGGCCCTTCTCGGCTTCCGGGACGGAGACGTCGCCTTCGTTCGAGGACAGGAATGGGAGGAACTCGGTCGCCTCCGCCGGGAGGAAGGCGGTGCGGGCGAGATAGGTCGCCTTGAGGGTCTCGGCGTCGGTCGGGACAGCAGGCAGGTAGGTGGCGGTGTACCCGTCGGCGAGGGGGATCGAGCCGACGATCTCGGCGAACGCTGCTTCCTCGTCCGTGGTGAAGGGCTCCGTGAGGGTGAAAGCGACCAGGCCCTGCTCGGCCGACGGGACCGACAGGTCCTGGTCGTTCGAGATCAGGAAGGGAATGAACTCCGTGGCTTCGCCCGGCAGGGCGGCGAACGCCCCGACCCACGCCTGCTTGACCACGTCCGTCGGCGCGGTCGGTGGGACCTGGCCCTGCTGGACGGCGAACTCGACCGGCGTCATGAACGAGGAGGAAGGCGGCGGGAACTCTGTCTGGGGGAGCTTGGCGGCCAGCGGGGACTGGAACACGGCCTGCTGGAGCGCGAGCGACGCCTGCAGGCCCTCGCTGGTCATGACGTCGCCGCCCGGGTTGGCGATGACGACTTGGGCCGACGGTCCCTGGGCACCTGCTGCGAGCACCGGAGTGAGGAAGGAGCTGGCCGGGCCGGTTGGGGCCTCCGTGTCCAACTTCGGTCCGACCTCGGCCGTGGCCACGTCGAGGACGTCGGTGACGACCTGGAGTCCCTCGGGCGTGAAGACGTCACCACCGTCGGTGGAGACGACGATCTGTGCCGCCGGACCCATACCCGTGTCGGTCGGCTGGACCGGGGCGAGGAAGGAGACGACCGACCCCTGGCCCGAGTCCTGGAGGTCGACGGCGAGCTCGGAATCCTCGAGGACCCGGGTGACCGTCTCGACCGTCTCGAGGCCTTCGGCCGTGACGACGTCACCGCCCTCCGACGTGATGACGACCTGCATGACCGTGCCGCCGGTGTCCTCGCCGAAGAGCTCTGAAATGTCCTCGGAGGCCGTCAGCTCGGGCGCGTCCGGAGCGAAACCCTCATTCTGCGTGGCCGTCTGCGCCTGTGGGATGAACGCGCTGAGGACGAAGAACAGCACCAGGACGGCGACGATCGTCGGCCAGGGGAACCGGCGGACGGCACCGGAAAGGAGGTTGACGAAGTGGACCACGGAACGACCTCTCGAAGGAGTGTTGAACCGGCCACGGGGGTGACCGGTACGGGAATCATATGTGCATTCGATCACGAATCCGCTGGATCCGGGACCGACTCGACATCAGATGATACAAGATGTCTCACCTAGGTCAACGTGTACCATGGCCTCATGGCCAATCCCCAGGTGGAGCGAACGCACTCGCTCATGATCGATGCCGCGAGCCGACTCCTCGAGTCGGAGGGGCCCGACGCCGTCACCCACCTTCGCATCGCCGAGGAGGCCGGCGTCGGCCGGGCGACGGTCTACCGCCACTGGCCCGAGCGGCTCGACATCCTCGCCGACCTGCTGGCCGCGGGTGCCAAGCCCCACTTCGTCCCCCCGGCGGGTAACTCCCCCAGGGAGCAGCTCGCCGAGGTGCTGGTGCGATTCGCTCGGTCGATGGAGGACGAGCAGGGCCGGGCCCTGGCGCTACTCGTCGCCAGGGCCGAGTGGGACGAGCGGTTCGAGATGGTGCGAGGAGCGGTGATCGCCGAGGGCCTACCCCAACTCGACGCACTGGTGGCCGAGGTGATGGGGAGCGATCCTCCTCCCGAGGAGGTGGCCGTGGTCCGCGACGCACTGATGGGTGCGACCCACCTTCGGGTCCTGTTGCTTCGAGAGTCCGTCGACGACGCCTACGTCGACCGTCTGTTGACCAAGGTGCTCGGTCAGAGCACCTGATCGAGGGCCATCAGGAACCGACGGTTCTCGACCTCGGTACCGACCGACACCCGGACCGCACCATCGAAGGCACGAACTATCACGCCCTTGCGCTGGAGGTCCTCGAAGAGCTTCTTTGCCATCGGGCCGACCTCGAACCAGACGAAGTTGGTCTCGGAACGCGCTGCTGGAAAACCGCGTTCGGCCAAACCGGCCATCAGCATCCGGCGGCCGGCGGCGTTCTCGAGGCGTCGGCCCTCCACCCGGTGTGGGTGCCGGATCGCTTCGGCGGCTGCGATCTGGGCGGGCGCCGTGACCGTGAATGGCCGTTGGGGCCTCTTGAGATGCACGAGCGTGTTCGCCTGGCCGATTGCGTACCCGATCCGGAGGCCGGCCAGCCCGTAGACCTTGGAGAAGGTCCGTAGGACGACCACGTTCGGGCGTTCCCGGGCGAGATCGATCATCGAGCGATGGGCCGGGTCGGTGACGAACTCGTGGTAGGCCTCGTCCACGACCACCAGGACGTCGTCGGACGTGGAGCGACAGAACGCTTCGACGGCGTCGCCCGGCAAGATCGTGCCGGTCGGGTTGTTCGGGTTGCAGAGGTAGACGATCGTGGTCGAGTCGTCGATCGCGGCTCCCATGGCATCGAGGTCATGGCGCTGGTCCTCGTCGAGGGGGACCATCACCGGGTCGGCACCGGATCGCATCGTGGAAATCGGGTACATGGCAAAGGAGGGCCAAGCCATGACGGCGTTGGTCCCCGGGCCGCCGAGAGCGAGGGCAAGCTCACCGATCAGCTCGCTCGACCCCGCACCGAACCAGAGTTGGTCGGGTTCGACGCCGATGACCTCCGCCATCTCACGGGTCAGCGAGTACACCGCCGAGTCGGGGTAGCGGTTCACGTCCGGGGCCGTCGCCGCAAGCACCTCGACGACTTCGGGGAACGGTTCGACCGGCGACTCGTTCGACGCGAGCTTCACCACGTCAACCACGCCGAACTCCCGGACGACCTCCTCGATGGGACGACCACCCACATACGGCGCGATTCGGCTCACGGCTTCGTTCCAACGCATCCGCGGCAGCCTACGTTGGGACCAGTCGTCGCGCGCCGGCCCTACGCTCCGGCCATGCGTGTTGCCGTGTTCGGATCATCCTCGGTACAGCCGGCCGAGCCCATCTATGTCGAGGCCATGTCGCTCGGCGCCGCTCTGGCCGCGCAGGGACACGTCGTGCTCACGGGTGGCTACCACGGTTTGATGGAGGCGGTCAGCCGTGGCGCGAGCGATGCCGGTGGCCACGTCGTCGGCATCACCTCCCCCCGACTGTTCCCCCAGCGCACCGGGCCCAATGGATGGGTGGCGGAGGCCATCGTCGCCGACACGCTCGCCGGACGCATCGCCGAGTTGGTGGACCGGGCGGACCTGGCCGTCGCCCTGCCCGGGAGCCTCGGCACCTTCGCCGAGTTGGTCACCGCCCTCAACGGCGCCCACCTCGACGGCCTGCGTGGGGCGACGCCCATGCCATTGCTCGCCATCGGCGAGCAATGGGCCGAGTGGCTCGACTCGATGGCCGAGGCATTCGGGTTCGATGGCTCCCTCGTGTCGCGGGTGGGGACCGTCGACGAGGCAATAGCATGGCTCGCCGCTCCCCCATGACCAAGACCAAGAAGCCCCGACTGAAGATCCGCGCCGCCGGCGGTGTGGTGCTGCGAGCCCACCATGCCAAGGGCCTACAGGTACTCATCGCGCACCGCCCGAAGTATCGGGACTGGACGCTGCCCAAGGGCCGGCTCGACAAGGGCGAGGACGACCTCACCGCAGCGCTTCGGGAGGTCGAGGAGGAGACCGGCTACCGATGCATCGCCTTCGAGGACCACGGGCTCTCTTCCTACAAGGTCAACTCACGGGCCAAGTACGTCGCCTGGTACACGATGGAGCCGATCAGCGGTCGATTCGTTCCGAACGACGAGGTCGACGAGGTCCGGTGGGTGGCGCTCGACCAGGCCGAGCGCGAGCTCACCTATCGATCCGATCGGCTGCACGTGGCCAACGTCCCCGACGATTGGGTGCGGGCGAACCCGATGACCTACGTCGTCCGCCACGGCCACGCCGGTGGGCGGAAGGACTGGAAGGGCCCGGACGAGGAGCGACCGCTCTCGGACAAGGGCTTGGAGCAGGCCAAGGGGATCTCCCGACGCCTGCGCCACGCCGGCATCACCCGACTGATCTCGTCACCGGCTGCCCGGTGCATCCAGACCTTCGAGCCGCTGGCGGAGAAGCTGGGCCTGGAGATCGAGATCCACGAGGCCCTTGCAGAGGGAACCAAACCCGAGGCAACCGCCGCCCTGCTGTCGGGGCTCTCCGGAAGGCGGGCTGCGGTCTCGTCCCATGGCGACGCCATCCCCGAGGCACTGGACCACCTCGCCAGGAGGGGCATGCGGTTCAACGATCGTTTCGACTGCAAGAAGGGCTCGACCTGGGTGCTCCGCCCGGGGGGAACCCAGTTCACCGACGCCTGGTACGTGCCCCCCGGCCCCTAGGCGCTTCGCCGTCTGCGAGTATGCGGGCATGGCGGAACATGACCACCGACGGCTCGCCGTCGACACCTTCAACGACACGTGGGACCTGATCGGGACCGAGGGTCGCACTGAGGCCCAGGACCTCGACATGCTCACCACAGCCCTCACCTCCCGCTACCACTGGCGGCGGGCCGGGGATCCCCGGAACCACGCGATGAGCGACTGGCAGGCCAGCCGGGTACTCGCCTTGATGGGCGAGTCGGACCTGGCCAGGGCCTTTGCCGCCTCGTCCATGGAGATCTGCGTCGAGCACGACCTCGACGCATTCATGGTCGTGTTCGCCGAGGAAGCCCTTGCCCGAGCGCTGCTCGCCGGCGGTGACAAACGGGCGGCGCGCGAGGTCCTCGAACGCGCCGGTGCGCTCGCGACGACCATCGCTGACGCCGAGGACCGCAAGGCCGCCGAGGACGACCTCGACGACCTACGAGCAAGGCTCTGATGGCGGACCGGTTCGGTTGATGCGCTGGCACCTGGGCGGATCGGCTGACGACCCGGTCGAGATCGACGGGGACGACCTGACCACCCACGGAGTGGTGGTGGGGATGACCGGCTCCGGGAAGACCGGCCTCGGGATCATCTGCCTCGAGGAAGCCCTGTCGTCGGGGGTCCCGGTGCTGGCGATCGACCCGAAGGGGGATATCGGCAACCTCGCCCTCGTGTTCCCCGAACTCTCGTCCGAGGATTTCGAGCCGTGGGTCGATCCGGCCCCGGGCGAGGACCGGGCCGAGGTTGCCGCCGCCACTGCTGCCCTGTGGGCATCGGGTCTCGAACGATCCGGGGTCGATCGGGAACGGATGGAGGCCGTGGCCGGAGCCGAGGTGGTCATCTACACCCCCGGGTCGGCGGCCGGCACGCCCCTCGGGCTGCTCGGTTCGATGGCGCCCCCGGTCGATGCCGACGCCGAGTCGATCCGGGATGAGGCGAGAGCACTCGTTTCCTCGATCCTCCTCTTGGCCGACATCGAGGCCGACCCGGTCGCCGATCCGGCCCATGTGCTCCTCGCGACCCTCGTCGAATCGGCTTGGTTGGCAGGTGAGACCCTCGACCTCGAAGCCCTGATCGCAAGGACACTCGACCCGCCGATCCGCAAGCTGGGCGTCTTCGAGTTGGATCGGTTCATATCGCCGCAGGACCGGGAGGCCTTGGCCATGCGACTCAACGCGGTCGTCGCCTCCCCCACCGCAGCGGCCTGGCGGGAGGGCGAGGCGCTCGACCTCGACCGCATGCTCGCACCCACGGGCGACCGGCCGGCAGCGGCCGTGATCTCCGTCGCCCACCTCGACGATGCATCGCGCCAGTTCGTGGTGGCCACGGTGATGGCCAAGGCCGTCTCCTGGGCGAGGCGCCAGCCGGGAACCGACCGACTCCGACTCCTCATCTACATGGACGAGGTGTTCGGGTTCGCCCCACCCACGGCGAACCCTCCGTCCAAGCAACCGATCCTCACGCTGCTCAAGCAGGGTCGCGCCCATGGCGTCGGTCTGCTGCTCGCCACCCAGAACCCGATGGACCTCGACTACAAGGCAATGTCCAACGCCGGCACCTGGATGATCGGCCGTCTCCAGACCGAGCGTGACCAAGCCCGCATCCTCGAGGGGATGGCGTCGGTCGGGGGTGACGTCGACCTCGCCGATCTCTCGGCTCGGATCTCGGGGCTCGAGAAGCGGGAGTTCGTCCTCCACGCGACTCGATCCGACGAGCCGGTCCAGTTCTCCACACGTTGGGCCATGAGCTACCTGGCCGGGCCGCTCTCCAGGGAGGGCCTCGAACGCCTGCGGGGCCCCGTGGAGCCCGAGCCGCCTGCTTCCCGCACTGCGCCGGAGCCGGCCGTGGATGTCGTCGCCGTCGCTCCGGCAGCGGCCGACAGCGCCAACCCGGGGTACGCCCGGGCCGGCGCCCCTTGGCTCCCGCTGGTCGGCGGCGACCCCAGCGGCACCCGGCTGGAACCGGCAGTGGTGGCCCGAGTGGACCTCCGGTTCGACGACCGGTACGCCGAGGTGGACCACGCCGAGGAATGGGAGGCCGTCTTCCATCCGCTGCCGAAGGCACTCGACCCCGGCCTCGGATTGGCCGTGGACCACGACGACCGCGACTTCGGGGACTCACCGCCGAGCGGTGCCACCTTCGAGCTACCCGACCAACCCGTCGCCGACGGGACCTACTGGCGGAACCTGCGGACCTCCATCACCAACGCCCTCGTGGCCGAACGCTCCGTGTCCGTCTGGAAGAACCCCGACCTCAAGCTCTACTCACGCCTCGGCGAATCGCGCGACGACTTCTTGGCGCGCTGCGGCGATGTGGCTGCCGCCGGCGCCGACGCCGACCTGGCGAAGCTGAAGGACCGGTACGAGACCAAGGTCAGGACGGCTCAGGATCGCTTGAGGACCGCCGAGTCCAAAGCCGACACGCTCGCCATCGACCTCCGGGCCGATCGCCAGGACGAGATGGTCGGGGGCGTCGGAGATCTCCTGGGGGCCTTCGCCGGCGGACGATCGTCATCGGCCGGCCTCCGTCGTATCGCAAGACGGCGAGCCGAGATCGACCGGACGGAGGTCCGTCTCGCCGAGGCGGAGGCATCGGTCGTCGCCCGCATGGAAGCAATCGCCGCCATCGAGACGGACCTCGCCACCGACGTCGAACACATCACCGACGAGTGGGCGCTCAAGGCCGAGGCAATCGAAGAAGTCGAGATCGGCCTCGAGAAGTCCGACGTGCGGGTAACCGAGCTACGCCTGGTCTGGCTCCCGATGGCCTAGGACCCCACCCGAAAGACCCGCCCGCCAGACGGAATGGCCCCACCCGAGAGATCCCCCGCCAAGAGGAATCAGCCCATCAGAGAGATCCCCCCGCCAGGGGGGATGGGCCCCACGAAGCGGAGCGAAGTGGGAGGGGGGCCTCCCAAACACCCTCACCTCCGAGAGATCCCCCCGCCAGGGGGGATGGGCCCCACGAAGCGGAGCGAAGTGGGAGGGGGGCCTCCCGAAACCCCAAGAACCCCAACGAGAAGACGGCGCCCCGGGAGGCGCCGTTTTCTCGGAGAAGGCGACGGCCTTCGGTCAGACCAGGTCTTGTTCGCGGATGCCGAAGCTGGGGTGGCGGAGTCGGCACAGGGCCAGTTTCTCGAGCTGGCGGATGCGCTCCCGGGTGAGGGAGAACTCGTCGCCGATCTCTTCGAGGGTGCGGGGCACGCCGTCGTAGAAGCCGTAGCGGAGCGCCAGGATCCGGCCTTCCCGATCGGGGAGGCGGTCGATGGACTTGCGGAGGCTGTTGGCGACGTCCATCTCCTCGGTGATGATCACCGGGTCGGCGGCATCCTCGTCCTCGATGAAGTCACCGAGCTGGGCACCGTCCTCGCCGACGGGCTGCTCGAGGGAGACGGTGTCGGCGACGGTGAGCGCCAGCTCGACCTTGTCGACCGTGACACCGGCTTCTTCGGCGATCTCGTCGGGCTTGGGGTCGCGTCCGAGCTCGGCCTTGAGGCTGGCCTGCGCGGCCCGCACGGCAGCGAGGGTGTCGTGGAGGTGGACCGGGATCCGGACCGTCCGGGACTTGTCGGCGATGGCTCGGGTGATGGCCTGTCGGATCCACCACGTGGCGTAGGTGGAGAACTTGAAACCCTTGCGCCAGTCGAACTTCTCGACGGCACGGATGAGGCCGAGGTTGCCTTCCTGGATCAGGTCGAGGAAGTCGATGCCGGAGGTGTTGGCGTAACGCCGGGCGTTGGCGACGACGAGGCGGAGGTTGGCGGTCAGGAAGGCGTCCTTGGCCTCTTGGCCACGGCGCACACGGCGGCGGAGCCCGATCTCTTGGCGCTTGTCCTTGAACTTCCCCGCCTCGAGCTTCTCGGCGGCGGTCTCGCCGGCCTCGATCAGCTGGGCGAGCTCGACTTCCTGCTCGGCGGTGAGCAGCTCGTACTCGCCGATTGCGGTGAGGTACTGGGAGACGAGGTCTGTGGTGAGGCGGCCGCGATCATCGGTGAGCTTGTTGCCCTTGTCCTTGGACAGTTTGATCTCGGCTTTGACTCGCGTTTCGGAAGCAGCAGGCATGGGTGTTACCTCAGGGAGAAGGGGTGGCACGGATTTGGATGCAGAGCGCCCACAGGGGTTGGCACGGATGTGGGCAGGGGAACGCTCGAACGGGCATCATGTCACAGGATTCCGTCCTTGTGAACCCCTTATCTATCGATCGGGCCATACCCCGTTCACCCGCCGGACACCTCCGCAGCGGCGACGACGGCTGCTCCGGCGTCCACCAAACCGGCAGAGAGGATGAAGATCCCCTGCGGGTCCCGAGTCGTGGAGACGAGCACATCCCAGACCTCGCCGGGGGTCAATCCCTGGGCGATCAGCAGGGCGCCGACACCGGCCACATAGGGCGAGGCCATCGACGTGCCCGACAGTTGTTCATAGCCCTCGCTCCCCTCCGGCCAGATGGTCGTCGGCTCGAGTGGGGCGGTCGACAGGATCCGCGCACCGGGTGCCGTCACGGCCCGCGGGTCACCGAAGTTCGAGAACCCGGCCGGGAGGTTCGCCTCGTTCGAGGCGTTCACGACGATGACCGGGGTGTCCTTGTTGAAGGCAGTCAGGAATGTGCTGTCGTTGCCGGCCGCAGCCACGACGAGGACGCCTTGGGCGACCGCATCGTCGATGGCCCCGTTCATCGGACTCACCTTGTTGAAGATCCGGCCGAGCAGGTCCGAGGAGCCACCGAGCGAGAGGTTGATGACGTCGGCGCCGTTCTCGACCGCCCAGGTCACCGACTCGGCGATGGCGACCGGGTCACCGAGACCGTCTGCATCGAGGACGCGGATCGGCAGGATCTTGGCGTCGGGTGCCGCTCCGGCGATACCGACGCCGTTGCCCGCCACGGCGGCGGCGATGCCGGCCACGTGGGTGCCATGACCATTCTCGTCGTCGGGCCGCCGATCCCCATCGACGTAGTCCTTGCCTTCCAGGAGATTGTCCTGCAGGTCGGGGTGGTCGAGATCGACACCGGAGTCGATGATGGCGATGGTCACGCCGGCGCCCCGTGTTGTCTCCCAGGCCGACTCGAGCCGGAGCTCCGAGATGGCGTACTGGTCGCCGAGGAGCGGGTCGGGACCCGAAGCGGCCTCCCCGGCGCATGCCACGGTCGACAGGGACAGGACCAGGAGGACGAGGGCCGTTCGCATGCGACCGACGATATCGCCGGACGGATCGTTCACGTGCGCCCCAGCCCCTGCCGGGATCCCTACCCTGCGACCGTGCAGATCGTCATGAGCCATGCGTGGACCTGGGACCCCGACCACGCCGAGCAGTACATCGCCAAGTCGGCGGCGTTCAACGCCTTCCTCGAGGCCCAGCCCGGCTTCGTGTCGCGCACGCTCGTCCGTGACACCGAGGATCCCTGCCACCTGGTGAACCTGAGGGTCTGGCAGTCGGTCGGCGACTACGAGGCGATCATCGAGATCGCCGAGTACCGCAAGCACATCGACGACCTCTCGACGCACGTGGACCCTTCCAAGTACGAGGGCGGGTACGTGCGCGCCTACGCCGACGTCGTCACGACCACGGAGGACGCTTGGCGAGCTTCCTCCTGATCCACGGCGCCTTCCGGGGTGCATGGGCTTGGGACCGGCTCATCCCGGAGCTGGGGTCGCTCGGACACCGAGCCGTGGCCGTCGACCTGCCGAACGCCGGATCGAAATGGCGCCAGGACCACCCGCCCGTGACCATGACCGACTACACCGATGCCGTCCTCGCCACGGCTCGCAACATGGTCGACCCGGTCCTCGTGGGCCACTCGCAGGGCGGGGTCGTGGCCCGCGTTGCGGCCGAGCGCTCGCCGGGTTCATTCTCGGCGATCGCCTACCTCGACGCCCCCATTCCCGAGGACGGCCTGCGGGCGATAGACCTCCAGCCCCCGTCGTGGGAAGGGCGGACCATCCCCGAGATCGACCCCGTTGCATCGCTGCCCCCACTCCCCCTCGAGGCAGGACCGGACCTGTCGGCCGCCGACGCCGATTGGATGAACGCCTTGGTCACGCCCCAGCCGGTGCTCCCATCGCTGGAGCCCCTTCGCTTCTCCGACGAGGATGCTGCAGCGCTGCCTGCCCATTTCGCGTTCTGTTCGGCGACGCCCGAGATCTACCCGTGCTGGAGAACCCGGTCGGCGATGGACAACAGGAGTGAGCCCTACGCCCTGCTCGACGGCCCCCATGACATCGCCGTCACCAATCCGGGCGCCGTCGCCGCCTGGCTCGATTCGGTGGTCTAGGCAGCCGAGTCGACGCCGAGCTCGGCGCACGGCTACTCGAGGAGCACCTGGATCGCCTTGTTGGCATGGCTGACCCGACCGGCCAGGACCCGGGCGACGAATGCATGCAGCTTGGCGGCGCCGGCGGGATCCTGGCTGCAGAGGGCAGCGAACCCGTCCGGGGTCAGATGCAGGATCTCGGACTCCTCGTCCACCACGACGGTGGCAACGCACGGTTCGTCCCGGTAGAGGCTGATCTCGCCCAGCACCGTGCCAGGAAGGAGCGTCCTGAGCCGCGTCGAGGCTCGCCCATCGACATCCAACAAGACCGTCGCCTGACCCGAGCGAATGAGATAGAGACCCGGCGACGGGTCACCTTGCCGCATCAGGACATCTCCCTTGTCGAACCGCCTGTGTTCCAGGTGGGCACCGAGTTCACCGACCAGGTCCCGCAGGCGATCGGCCTGGGCGGTGCCGACGAACTCCACGTCGGCGAGGATGAGTTCCTCGCAGAACGCGAGACCGTGGTCGAGGTCGGGTTGGAGGCTGATCACGTCCCGGTAGGCAGTGGTCAGATCCGCGAACTGGCCGAGTTGGGCCTCCGTCAGACCGGTCAGCAGCACCCGAATCCCTCTATCTCGAGCGAAGAGGGCAACTCGCTCGAACACGGCAACAGCCGAAGAATCGATGCCCGTGATGCGCTTGAAGTCCATCACCAGCGATACGGGAGGATCAGGCTGGCCCAGCATCGCTCGGAACCTGTTCAGGATCTGACTGGCCGTCCCGAAGAAGATGAAACCCTGCAACTCGAGGGCGTGCATCGCCGAACCGTGCTCCGTCAGGTAGTCGGTCTCGCCGATGGACCTGTCGATGTTGCTGCGGCGTTCCGCTCCGGTGAACTCATGTTTGATGACATCCGTCCGGCTGTAGCGAACCACGAAGAGGAGGATCGCTGCGACCAGACCCGAGACCACTCCCGACAGGAACCCGACCGAGGCGATCACGAGGACGATCACCAGCATGAGTAGGTAGTCGAGGACCGACATCCTCCGACGGGACTTCCAGAGCCACTCATAGGCGAACTCGGCCCCCACGAACAAGAGCAGCCCACCGATGACGAAGGTGGGGAGGAGCTCGAGCACCGTTCCGCCCAGGGCGACGATCCCCACCACCGCCACCGGTGCGATGAGGGCAGGCCCACGCCTCGGTCCCAGGACCTTCGCCGTTATGGCCGTGTCGCCCAGGTACATGTATCCCGGGGGGCCGCCGAGCAGGCCGGCCGCGATGTTCCCCCAGCCGGTCGCGCGTAGCTCTCGGTTCACGTCGACATCGACCTTGGTCTCGACCTCCAACGCGCTGATGTAGAGCAGGAGCGTGATCGGTACCACGATGAGAATCGTCGTCAGACCGGCTGCTTCTCCCCCTATCAACTCCCAATCGGCCTCCAACACCGACGGAAGGACCGAGCCGGGCCACAAGCCGCCATCGGGGAAGGGCCCGAGCAGCCAGCCCCGCTCCAAGGCGCCGGCACGCGACACCCCACCGATCCGAGTGAGGGCGTGGAAGCCCGCAATGGCGACAACGAGGAAGGCGAGGTAGGAGCTCGGCCTCCAGCTGCGCCGGGAGGCTAGGAAGAAGGCCACGGCCAATGCCGCCGCCGGCCACACCAGGCCGAGTCCGTCTGGCGAAGCAAGCGCCTCGACGGAGCCGACACCGACGATCCCGAGAGCGCCGTCCATGATCAGGTAGCCGGTGCCGGCGAGGAGGCCCCCGATGACCGGAAACGGCACGAATCGGGCGATCTCGCCCCATCCGAGGTGTCCCATCACCAACAGGACCAGCCCGGTTGCGAGTGACGTCACGGCGACCATGGCGACGACCGTCGACACGCTGGTCGGTCCGACCAGGGCACCTGCAATGGAGACACTGCTGAGTCCGAGGATCGCCGCGCTGGCGTCCTGGACTCCCGCGTAGCTTCCCGAGAAACTGCTTCGGACGGCCACGACCAACCCGAGGGCCGCCGACGAGACCAAACCCAGACCGATTCCCAGGGGAGCCGAATCGGCCAGCTCACCGCGGAAGATGAGGGAGACCAAGGCAACGGTCAGCAAGGTGTTGACCATCGCGAGGACCAGTCCCGTGAGGAGCGTCGCAACGACCGTCCTCGGCGTGAAATCGGCCTTCAGGGCGCCCCAGTCGAAAGCTTTGCTCGGTGGGGCGTCATTCATCGGGCGAGTATGCCACTGCATGTCTCGAGGCACGCGGTGGGATCGCCGGTCCTCATCGAGCACGCCGCGACCATGTCGGGGAGCCCGCCGACTGCACCACCTGCTCGGATCCGAGGACGTCCTCCCCGGGCCTACCCGGACGACACCTCGAACAGACGGCCGTCGGGGAAGAACGCCGCCCAGGCGAAGAAGAACTCGTTGCGGTGGACGGCGACCTCGAGCTGCTCACCCTCCAGCGGTCCGGCGATCGCCCGGCCGTCGAAGGACCACGTGCTCTCGGTCTCCCCATCGATGAACGTGCCGTCCTCGCCCGGGACGAACGTGAGTGTCCGGCCCCCCACCGTCGCGAGGTAGGCAACCCCCGAACCGACGGCCTCCGAGTTGGTCGGGTCGGATGCATCCAGATTGTCCACGGCATCGTCGTCGCCCCACATGACCACGATCGGCACGCCACCGATCTCGTCGTTGACCAGCCTGACCTCGGCAAGATCACCGAAGGGGTAGCCGGCCACCTCCCCGCCCGCTTCCACGCCCACGACTCGCTCCAGGGCCGGACGCCTCGGGTCGGGCTCGTCGGTGAAGTACCCAAAGGGCGCATCCCGAGAGGAGTAGGCGAGGTAGGGGTTCACCAGGTAGGTCGAGCCGAACTCCTGTTCCTGGGACAGGGCTCGGCCACCGGGATGGGCATCTCCGAACGCCCCGAGACTCATGGTCCGGGAGGCGATGATGGTGAGCGCCTTGCCGGCGTGGGTCCCGACGATCCCCACGCCGCTCACCTGCTGCCAAAGGGAGGTGGTGGCGTCGTCCCACATCACCATGTCGCTCTTGCGGAGGAGACCGGAGACGCCCAGCCTGAGCGTCTCTCCCTCGAAGCGGCGATCGAACACCACGGACGTGTTGCACAGCGGGCAGTAGGTGACCGAGATCGGGACCGCCCCGATCTGGTCGTTGACGATCTCATGGCGGGTGAGGATCGTGAGCGGATAGAAACGAGCGTCGCCATCGACGACGACCACGACGCCCGGCTGGTCGTCCGGCAGCCATTCGGTGGTCGCCTCGAGATCCGAGAACCGGGGCGCATCCAGCGGCCGGATGCGGTCCCGGGGGTCGACGGCGCGGATGCCGAGCAGCAACTCGTCCAACTCGATCGTCCGGCGGGTCCAGTCGGTCCCCCACGGCTCGGTGGCCTGTGCCAGCAGATCGGGGAGGGCCGGGTCCTCGTCGACGATCACCCCGGAGGGGGCGGCCGCCCCGGCCCCCGAAGTGGTGGAGCCGGCTTCCGGCGTGGTGGCATCCGGGGAAGCGGTCGACGCCGGCGACGGATCGGCGTCGTCGCCTGCGCAGGCAGCGGAGAGGAGCACGAGGGCCGTCACAAGGGGAAGCAGGCGGCGCATGTCGGGTGCAACCTGCTGCGGCCGCAGGTTCTTCCCCCTAGACGTGGTTGCGGAGCATGAGCTCCTTGGGGTGGGGAGCGAGGTAGGACGACTCGAGGAGGTAGGCCTGTTCATGCCGGCGAGCCAGGTGGCGGAGCAGGGTCACCGGCACCACCAGTGGCACCAGGCCGGCGCGGTAGTCCTCGATGGCCTCGAAGAACTCGTCGCGGCCGACCTCGTCACCGGACCTGCGGAGGAATCCGACCGAGTGCTGCAGCACGTCGACGTGCTTGCGGATCGTCGCCCGCTTGGCCATGGACGACATGAACCCGTCCTGGTACTCGGAGGCGAACGACGATCGCGGCCTCGAAGCAGCTCCCGCCAACATCCGGCCGAGCTCTCGCGAGCCCGCAGGATCGTGGGCCCGGAGCAGGAGCTTCTCCCGGGTGTGGAATGCCACGACGTCGCCGACGGTCCACTTCGGGGCGAAGAGCTCCTTCAGGCGCCGGAACGCGAACAGGCGCTCGACGAAGTTCTCGCGGATACCGGGGTCGTTCAGCCGACCTTCTTCTTCGACCGGCAGGAGCGGATTCCGGTCGATGAGCTCGGCGGCGAAGAGGCCACGGCCGGACGTCAGCGGACTCGTGCCCTCGCGATGGAGCTTGACGCGTTCCATGCCACAGGTCGGGGACTTGCTCTTGAGGACGAATCCATCCAGGTGCTCGTCGGCCAACTG
The DNA here is from genome assembly GCA_024639975.1 of bacterium. Taxonomy (GTDB): domain Bacteria; phylum Actinomycetota; class Acidimicrobiia; order Spongiisociales; family JAENVV01; genus JAHEFX01. The sequence continues at coordinate 13,454 of JAHEFX010000001.1, read as the reverse complement.
ACGAGCCCGGGAGCGCGAATGGCGCTGCATCTTCGAGGTCCAGTCGGTCCCGTTCTTGGGATCGATCATGGCGACCTCACCGTCGGAGAGGACGAGCCGAACGGTCGGGCGCGGCACGCCCATGCCGACCTCGACCTCCGGACAGACCGGTACGAACTCGACGAACTCGTCGAGCACGTCGGTCAGGTAGCGCGCACGACTGTGTCCGCCATTCCAACGAACCTCCTCGCCGAGGAGGCAGGAGGAGACACCCAGCTTGAGACGTTCCGGCATACAGCGAGCCTACGAGCCGTAGCCTGCAGCCGGATGCGACTCGGAATAGACCTCGACGGTGTGGTGGCGGACTTCAACTCCGGCTGGATCCGCTTCTACAACCGCGACTTCCATGCCACCGTCACCGAAGACCAGATCACCCACTGGAACATCATCCCGGAGCTGACCCACTTCGCCACCATGGACGAGTTCTGGGAATGGAGCCTGGACCTGGACGGGGCAACCCTGTTCCGGCACCTCGACCCGTATCCCGGGGCGATCGAAGCAGCGCTCCGACTCGCGGAGTCGCATGACCTCGCGGTCATCACGGCCAAGCCTGCATCAGCGCGCGCCGACACGATGGAGTGGCTCGCCGAGCACGGGTTCCCCACCGACGAGGTCCACATCACCGGCATCCACTCGCCCGACGCCAAGCCGAAAGTGCTGGCCGACGCCTACCTCGACGACGGCCCCTACGTCCTCCCCCACCTGGTCGCCGAACGCCCGGAGGCGGCCGTCCATCGATTCGTACGCCGATGGAACTCGCCGGTCCCCGGCGCCACCGACGTCCACGATTGGAGCGAGTTCGAGGCCTCGGTTCGCCGTTTGGCAAGTTCTCGCGAGGATGGATTCCATCGCTAGCCGACTGGTTACCCTCCCGACGTGACGGCCCTGGCGGCCGTCCGGAGGAACCTGACAAGGAGTGAGGAATGGCGAAACGCCTACTGGCCCTATTGGCCGTACTGGTGCTCGTGATCGCAGCCTGTGGCGGCGACGACGACACCACCACGACCGAGGCGGCTTCGGATACCACCGAAGCACCCGAGGAGACGACCACCACCGAGGAGATGGTCGAGGAGACCACCACCACCGAGGCGATGGTGGAGATCGGCACCGAGGAGAACCCCATCCAGGTGCTCTTCGTCCCGTCCGTCTCCGCCGACGAGATCGTGGCCGGCGGTGAGTTGCTGGACCAGACCCTCGAAGAGGCCACCGGCCTCGTGTTCGAGGTGAGCGTCCCGGCGTCGTACGCCGCGACCGTCGAGGAACTGTGCGCCGCGCCCGACCGCTCCATGGGCTTCATCCCTGCCCAGGCCTATGTCCTTGCCAACGACCTCTGCGGCGTGTCGATCCATCTCAAGGCCGAGCGGTTCGGCTACACCGAGTACTGGACCCAGTACGTCGTGCCGCGCGATTCGGAGCTCATGAGCCTCGACGACCTGAACGGCAAGACCTGGGCCTACCCCGATCCCGGCTCGACCTCCGGCTTCCTCGTACCCTCCGGTGAGCTCGGTGCCGCCGGTATCGAACCGGGTGAGGGCTTCGAGGCCGGCGGACACACCGGTGTCGCCCGGGCCATCGTGAACGGGGAGGCCGAGTTCGGCACCCAGTTCTTCAGCCCCGCCACCGACGCCGACCGCAACAGCCTCTGGGACGGCACCGACGAGGGCGCCGACGTCCCCGCCGACCTCCTCGACGCCTGCGGGCCCAACGACGAGGGTCGCCTCTTCTGCGGCGACAACTACCGGATCAACGATGCACGCGCCGGACTCTCCGACGAGGTGCCGGACGTCGCCCAGCAGGTGCGGATCCTCGCCATCTCGGCGCCGATCCCCAACGACGGCGTCGCCTTCGGCCCCGAGTTCCCCGAGGACGTGCGTCAGGCGATCGTCGACGCGATCTCGGCGTTCGCGGCAGACGACCCGGACGGCTTCGCGACCGCCTTCGATGCCTATAGCTGGGACAACGTTGCGGCAACGAGCGATTCCGACTTCGACTCGATCCGTGCGATCGTCCAGGAGCTCGGCATCGAGCTCGGCGACCTGTAGCCACCACTGACGACCATTTCGGGTGGGCGGGGCCCTCGCCCCGCCCACCCGACAATGGGACATCCATGCTTGAAGTCCGCAACCTCACCAAGGTCTACGACAACGGGACCGTCGCGCTCGAAGACGTGTCGTTCACCGTCCCCGATGGCGAGTTCCTGGCCGTCATCGGACTGTCGGGCTCGGGCAAGTCGACCCTCTTGCGGTGCATCAACCGCCTGATCGAGCCGACCGAAGGCCGGATCCTCTGGGATGGGGAGGACATCACCGACGCCGGCCAGGAGGACCTGCGCCGAATCCGACGGCGGATCGGCATGGTCTTCCAGCACTTCAACCTCGTCCATCGCTCCAAGGTGATCACCAACGTGCTCGCAGGACGACTGGGCTACACCAACCCGGCACTCTCCGTCGTGAACCGGTTCAGCGAGAGGGACATGATCGCTGCCCTCGACCGGCTCGACCGGGTCGGTCTCCGAGAGAAGGCCTACGCCCGCGCCGACGAACTGTCGGGTGGGCAGCAGCAACGAGTCGGCATCGCTCGGGCGCTCATGCAGAACCCCGAGATGCTCCTCGCCGACGAGCCGGTCGCCAGCCTCGACCCCGTTCTCGCCCACTCCATCATGCAGCATCTCGAGCGCATCCAGTCCGACGGGGTGACGGTGCTCTGTTCCTTGCACTTCCTCGACCTGGTCCACCGCTACGCCGACCGGGCGATAGCCCTGAACGACGGTCGTCTCGTCTACGACGGCACCCCCCAGGACATCGACGACCAACGCTTCGAGTCGATCTACGGTCAGGAGGCTGAGCGCGTTGGCTGACGTCGCCCCGCCCCGCACGGAGTCCGCCCCGAACACGGACGACCCGACCACCGACCCCGTCCCGGGAGACGGCCGCAACCGTGGCCCCCGCCGACGGCTGCTGATCATCCTGGCGATCATCGCCGCGGTCGTGACCTACGCCCTCGCCTTCGACTACACGGAAGTCGACTTGACGGCCGCCTCGTCACCCACTCGCCAGGACTCCCTCACCCGCATCATGCGAGCCCTCGCCCGGCCGGAGCTCGTCACCTACGACACCACCGAGCTGGTTCGAGAACTCGAAGCGGCGGTGCCGTGCGGGCCGGCAACGGCGGACCCTTCGTCCGGGGCCTTCTCCGTCACACCGACCTGCGCCGCACCCGGCGAGCCGATGGTCGTGTCCGGCGGGGGCCTCGACCCTGGCGAGATCGTCTCGGTGAACTGGGTGCCGAACACCGACCTCGACATCTACCTCCCCTTGGGCCGGGTCCAAGCCGACGATGCCGGGGACTTCACCGTCGAGTTCGAGGCGCCTGATCGGCCTTCCGACATGGCCCAAACGATCGAGGTCGTCACCTCGGAGCGTGTGGGCACCTGGGGCGACCGCGTGGAGGTGTGGACCGACACCAACGAGAACGGCGTGCTCGACGAGACCGAGATCGGTCCCGACGGGGCCATCACCGCCTCGATCGAAGGCGCTTCACCGGCCGTTGCCGCCGTCGCCCTCGTCGACCCCGGTCGGTCCGTGGACGAGTTCGTCTCGTTCGGCGAGGCCTTCACCGCCACCGATGGGCTCGCAAACGGCGCCACCGCCACGCCGTTCGGGGAGATCGAGCGTGGGCCCAATGAGTTGGCGGTCGCCTCGTTCTCTCCGACCGAAGACGGGACGGACATAGTCATCACCGGTCCGCCCGGCTTCGACCTCACGGGGTGGCGGACTGCCCTCTACGACGCAGAGGCCGGGGAGTTCCTCGACGCCACGTTCGTCGCCGACCAGATAGAGCTCTCGCCGCGCGTCTCCGACACGACGTGGACCAGCCTCGACGCCATCATCGAGACCGTCTTCCTGGCCCTGATCGCCACCACGGCCGGCCTCCTGCTCGCCGTGCCGCTTTCATTCATCTCCGCCCGCAACGTCATGCGGGATATCTCGACCACCCTCACCAACCTCGGTCTGTCACTCATCGCGCTCCCGATCGGAGCCGGCGTAGGTGTCGCCACCGCCTCCCTCATCGGGAGCGGCGCAGAACTCGTCACCCAAGGGCCGCTGACGGCCGCGATCGCACTTGTGGCGATCCTCGGTGCAATCGTGGGCGTTCTCCGCCTGACGGTGCCCCCGGTCGAGGTCGACGGACCGTCAAGGCGCCAACGGTTGCTCCAAGCGCTCGGGATCGTGGTGGCGGCGCTCCTCGGGCTGGCTGCCTTCCTCGTGGCCGCCGATCTCCTCGATCGCCTCGGGGTCCTGACGGCTCCATACCTCGGAGCTTTCGACTTCATCGCCGAGTTCTTCTCCACGATGGCCGAGATCCTCACCGGCCTCAGTACCGCGATCGCCGCCATCGCCGGAGCCGGCCTCTTCGCCAACCTCGCCTCCCGGCTCGGCTACACGTTGCGCCGGAACGTCCACGGTGCGGCCCGAACCGTGCTCGACCTCGCCTTGGCCATCGTCGCCGGTGCCGTGGTCGCCCTCGTCGTCGAGTCGGTCCTCGATTGGCTGTACCGATTCGCCGACCCGTGGCAGGCCCGCCTCATCGCCGCGATCGTCGGCGGCATCGTCGGTCTCCTGATCGGGATCCGCGCCGTACGCGGCGACGGGGACGTCAAGATCGGCCTGACCATCTACTACATCGCACGCACGATCTTCAACACGCTCCGCGCCATCGAGCCGTTGGTGATGGCCATCGTGTTCGTCGTATGGGTGGGCATCGGTCCATTCGCCGGGTCTCTCGCCCTCACCCTGCACACGGCCGCAGCGTTGGCAAAGCTGTACTCCGAGCAGGTGGAGGGGGTGGCGGCCGGTCCCATCGAGGCCGTCCGTGCCACCGGCGCCACGCGTCTACAGACGATCGTCTATGCGGTCGTGCCCCAAATCGTTCCGCCATACATCTCGTTCACCATGTACCGCTGGGACATCAACGTCCGCATGTCGACGATCCTCGGCTTCGTCGGCGGTGGTGGCATCGGGTTCATCCTGCAGCAGAACGTCAACCTGCTCCAATACCGCTCGGCTGCCGTACAGATGCTCTTCATCGCCATCGTCGTGGCGAGCATGGACTACCTCTCCTCACGCCTGCGTGAACGCCTGCTGTGAGCGGAATGCACGTCGTCCTGCGACCGGAACGCGAGCAACGCGAGCAGGACACCCTCTCCCCGGCAGCCACCCTTGCCGCCGAGAGCCGGGGCCGGTCATCCGACGAGCCCCACGACGAGTTCCGGACCGCCTTCCAGCGGGATCGGGACCGCATCGTGCACTCGAAGGCCTTCCGCCGGCTCAAGCACAAGACCCAGGTCTTCCTCAACCCCGAGGGCGACCACTACGTGACCCGGCTCACCCACACCATGCAGGTCACGCAGGTGGGTCGGGCGATGGCAGCCGGGCTCGGGCTGAACGAGGACCTCACCGAGGCGATCTGCCTGGCCCATGACGTCGGGCATTCGCCATTTGGCCATACCGGTGAGGATGCCCTGACCCCCTACGTCGATGGAGAATGGTTGCACTCCGCCCAGGGCGTCCGGGTCCTGTCGGTGCTCGAGCCGCTGAACCTCTCGTGGGAGGTCCTCGACGGCGTCCGGGCCCACTCGTGGAAGATCGACCCCCCGCCCAACACCCCTGAGGGCTACCTCTGCCGATTCGCCGACCGCATCGCCTACCTCACCCACGACGTCTCCGACGCCCTGCGGGCAGACGTGCTGCGATTCGACGAAATCCCACCGACGGCGCTCGCACGCTTCGGGCACACGTCGAGGGAATGGATCGGATCGATGGTGGGAGCGGTCGTCGACGCCTCCGTGGAAGCCGGGGAGGTGGTGATGGACGACCCGACGCTCGAGGTCATGCACGAACTGCGGGACTTCATGTTCACCAATGTCTACCTCCGGGCCGATGCCGACCGCCAGAAGGACCGGGCCATCAAGGTGATCCGGGACCTGACCGACTGGTTCCACCACCGCCCGGACGAAGTGCCGGATTCCTACAAGGTGGACGACGCCGACGACCTCACGAGGGCCATCGACTACGTATCGGGGATGACCGACCGGTTCGCGCTGGCCGCCCACGACGCCCTGTTCCGCCCGACGCTCTTCGACTGACCCGGGCGATCAGGGCCAGGGCAACGCCGATGCGTCTCCGCATGCTCGTCCCCCTCGCCGTCGGACTTGTCGCGAGTGCCTGCGTGGCAGGGACTCCGACGCCTGCGCCACCCACCACGACCACGGTGCCGCAACCCGATCGGATCGCAGCGATCGACGCCGGTCTCCCCGAGTGGAACGACCGGGTGTTCTACGAGGTGTTCGTGCGTTCCTTCGCCGACTCGGACGGCGACGGGATCGGCGACCTGGTCGGGCTGACCGAGCGACTGGACCACCTGAACGACGGGGATCCGGAGACGACGACGGACCTCGGCATCACGGGGATCTGGCTGATGCCGATCTTCGAGTCGCCGTCCTACCACGGCTACGACGTCACCGACTACCTCACGGTCGACCCCGACTACGGGACCCAAGGGGACTTCGAGGCGTTTGTCCGGGCGGCTCACGAGCGCGGGATCCACGTGATCCTCGACCTGGTCATCAACCACACATCCGTGGAGCATCCCTGGTTCGTGGAGGCTTCCGAGCCCGCTTCGGAGAAGTCGGACTGGTACGAATTCAGCGACACGGACCCCCGCTGGCCCGGGCCATGGGGCCAGCGGGTCTGGCACCCGCTCGACGAGCGTTGGTACTACGGCCTCTTCTGGTCCGGGATGCCCGACCTCGCACTCACCGAGCCCGGGCCCACGAACGAGCTCCTGTTCGTCGCCCGCCACTGGCTCGACCTCGGTGTCGACGGGTTCCGGCTGGACGCCGCCCGTCACCTCATCGAGGACGGGCCGGTCCAAGAGGACACGCTGGAGACCAAGCAATGGCTCACCCGCTTCCGCGACGATCTCCGGTCGACCCACCCGGACGTGCTGATCGTCGGAGAAGTGTGGTCCGACACGCAGACCGTCGCCGGCTACGTGCCGGACTCCATTGACCTCGGGTTCGAGTTCGACCTCTCGGACGCGGTCCTCACGGGGCTGGAACGGGGGAACGCGGAGTTCCTGCGCGTCGCAACCGGGTCGGCGTCGGGGTCCTACCCACCCGGCCAGGTGGCCACCTTCCTCTCGAACCACGACCAGGACCGGGTCATGTCCCGCCTCGACCGACGGTGGCCCGCCGCCGCGGCAGCCGCCACGTGGCTCATGACCTCCGAGGGGGTGCCGTTCGTCTACTACGGCGAGGAGGTGGGCATGCGGGGGGACAAGCCGGACGAGAACATCCGGACCCCGATGCCGTGGACGGACGAGGTGGGCAAGGTCGGCTTCACCTCCGGGCGGCCCTGGTGGCAGCCCTATCCCGGATACGCAGAGGCGAACGTGGGAACGCAGTCGGACGATCCCGAGTCGCTGCTGTCCCACTACCGCGATCTCATCGGGTATCGGACGGGTTCGAATCCGCTTCGGCTGGGAACCACCGACATCGTCGACTCCGGAACGGCCGGTGTATTCGCCATGGTCCGGACCCACGGGGACGAGCGGGTACTGGTCGTCATCAACCTCGACGACGAGCCGGTCTCCGACTACGCGCTGGCACTCGACCAGACAGCGACTGCGGCATCGGCCCTCGGGCGGGAGGTGGCCGCCGACGCCGGACCGGGCTACCGGCCGGTCGAGGAACTGGCCCCGTTCGAATCGTTGGTGATCGAGCTGTCGCCGAACTGAGTCAGCCCACGGCCCTCGCCAAACGCTCGATGGCCTCGTCGATGACCTGCGGCTCTGCGCCGATGCTCATGCGGGCGAAACCGGCACCCTCGCGACCGAACCAATGCCCGGGCGACAGCGCCAGTCCTGCCTCGTCGGCCAACCACACCGAGAGCTCCGGCACCTCGAGGCCGAGACCCCGGAAGTCGAGCCAAGCGAGGTAGGTCGCCTCGGGCTCGACGAGGGAGATCGGCTCGGGGAGGCCCGCGACGAGTCGGTCGAAGTTCGTCTCCAGGTCGCCAAGGAACCCGTCGAGCCACTCGCCACCCCTTTCGTAGGCAGCGAGGGTCGCTGCCATCCCGACGACGTTGTTGCGCGTGAGGTGGAGGCGGCCCGAGAGATCGCCGAACCGACCGATGGTCTCATCATCGTCGGACACGATCAACGTGTCGGCCAGCCCCGCGAGCCCGAAGGTCTTGATCGGCCCGTGGAGGGCAGCCCATCGGACCTCGGTCCCACCAGCCACCGAGGCGAAGGGGGTGAAGGTGTTGCCCGCCAGGACCAGGTCGGCGTGGATCTCGTCGGCGACCACGAAGACGCCGTGCTCGGAGCAGATGTCGGCAACCCGGGCGAGATCGGCGCCGGACCAGGCCCTGCCGACCGGATTGTGGGGATTGCAGAGGATCAGCATCGAGGCACCCTCCGCTGCTTCGGCCAGGGCGCCGAAGTCCATCTCGTAGCGGTCGTCGACCAGCGAGAGGGGTGCCTTGGCCACGGTTCGACCTGCCGACGTGACGAGCGGCTTGAAATCGGTGAAGACCGGTGACTGGAGGATGACGCCGTCACCCGGCTCGGAGTGCATCTCGATCAGTGAGCCGATCGACGTCCCGAGGCTTGGGGAGACGGCGATGGCCAGGTCGTCGAGCCGCCACCCGTGTCGGGATGTCATCCATGAACGGAAAGCGGCCTCGATCCCTGGCCGCACCTCGTAGCCGTACCAGCCGGCGGCGGCTCGGTCCTCGATGGCTTCGACGACCGGCGGCGCCAGGGGGACGTATGGCTCGGCGATCCAGAGCGGGAGGAGATCCTCCCGCTCCCCGAAGAACCGTCGGAGGGAAGCGGCGTCGGGCGCCTGTGCGCCGACTGGGAGGCCGAGAGTCACATCCATGGGCCCGACAATACATAGACAGGCTTCGATGCATCCGGCATGGGTAGCGTCCCGGCATGGGACCCGGCACCATCCTCGAGAGCCCGTTCGGCGTGACGGAGTTCCTCCGAACGGCTGTCGAGACCGACGGCGAACTGCACGAGCAGCGGGTCGTCTACCGCCCGGACTCACCCTTCCCGCAAACCCACTTCCACCCGGGCCAGGACGAACGGTTCATCGTCGAGGAGGGGGTGATGCTCTTCGTTCTCGACGGCAAGGAGGTCCCGGTTGGCGTGGGTAGCGAGATCGAGATCCCCCGCGGCACGCGCCACAAGGCACGAAACGCCCAAGAGACCGAGACGACGACCGTCCTTTGGCAGACCCGGCCCGCCCTGCGGACCGCCGAGTTCTTCTGCACGGCCAACGCGCTGGGCAGGGACACGCTCGGTCAGACGCTGCTCGTCAGCGAGTACTCGGACGTCTTCCGCTTGGCTGGCCCGACCGCATGGCTCGTCCCCCCGCTGGCAACCGTCGCCCGAGTACTGGGCAAACGCCTCCCCGGCTGACGACGGTTCGCTGCGGCCCGAGGAGACGCTCCCGCAGGCGTCCCGGTTCCCCCATCCCCCTGAGGCGAGCTTCTCCTTTGGGGTGTCGACCCGAACCCGCTCAGTTCCGGTGGCGCAGCAGCTTCCAGCCGAGTGGGAGCGCGAGGCCGGCGAGGACCGCTTTGATCAGGTCGCCGACGAGGAACGGGGCGACGCCGAAGGCGATGGCGCTCGGCTCCCCGGCCGGAGCGGTGAGCGGGACCTCCAGGGCCATGGCGAGCCAGCCGGCGCCGAAGGTGTAGATGACGGCGGTTCCGGCGAGGAAGGCCGGGATGGCGGTGGCGATGGTGCGGTCCTGCCCGTGCTCGGCCAAACGGCCCACCACCCAGGCGGCGAGGATGAAGCCCACGAGGTAGCCGGCCGTCGCCCCGGTTGCGGCTTCCCAGCCCCCCGAGGCTTCCGCGTAGAAGGGCAGTCCCAGCGCACCGAGGCCCCAGTACAGGAGCTGGGACAGCGCCCCACGATTCGCACCGAGCACGCCACCGGCGAGGAGCACGGCGAAGGTCTGGCCCGTGATCGGGACCGGCGTGAACCCGAGCGGGATCACCACCTGTGCGGCGCCCGCGGTCAGCAAGGCGAACCCGACCACCAGGACCACATCCAGGGTCCGTGATCGGGGCAGCAGGTCGGCGAGGGTCGCCGGACGTGGCGAGGCGAACGAGGTCATCGGTACGTCTCCATGGTCGGTGGCCGGGATCCTAAGCGCCGGTGTAGGGCGTTGGACCCTCAACATCCCGCCGAAGTCACACCTACCGTCTGCTCGTGTCCAACCGACTCGCCGGGGCCACATCCCCGTACCTCCTCCAGCACGCCGACAACCCGGTGCACTGGCACGAGTGGAGCCAGGAGGCCTTCGACGAGGCCCGGGAACGCGACGTTCCCGTCTTCCTTTCCGTCGGCTACTCGTCCTGTCATTGGTGCCACGTGATGGCCCACGAGTCCTTCGAGGACGAGACCACGGCTTCGCTGATGAACACCGCCTTCGTCAACGTGAAGGTCGACCGGGAAGAGCGTCCCGACGTCGACGCGATCTACATGAACGCCGTCCAGGCCCTGACCGGTCGGGGGGGCTGGCCCATGTCGGTGTGGCTCACCCCCGATGCCGAGCCCTTCTTCGCCGGCACGTACTTCCCGTCCGAGCCGAGGCATGGGATGCGATCGTTCCGCGAGGTGGTGCAGGCCGTGTCGTCCATCTGGAGCGACCGCCGAGCGGAAGCGACCGAACAGGCTGTCCGCCTCACGGAGGCGATCGGGGCGTCACTACCGAAGGGAACCCACGCGCTCGGCAAGGAGCAATTGGCCGCCGCCCGACGACGCCTCCTCGCCGACGCCGACCACACCTTCGGCGGGTTCGGGGGTGCTCCCAAGTTCCCGCAGGCTCCGGTCCTCGACTTCCTCCTCCGGGCCGGCGGTGAGGGCAACGACGAGGCGAGGGCATTCGTCCACCGAACGCTCGACGCCATGGCCGCCGGTGGCCTCCGTGACCACGCGGGAGGCGGGTTCTGCCGCTACTCCGTGGACCGCCGATGGGAGATCCCACATTTCGAGAAGATGCTCTACGACAACGCCCTCCTCGCCCGGCTGTACCTCCGGTCCTGGCAGGGCGACGGCCCCGACCACCATCGGGACGTGGCCGTGTCCACACTCGAGTACGTGCTCCGTGACCTCCGGCTCCCCGGGGGTGCCTTCGCATCTGCCGAGGACGCCGACTCAGAAGGCGAGGAGGGGCTCTTCTACACGTGGGCCCTCGACGAGTTCCGGTCGGTGTGCGGGTCGGACTCACCGGTCGGCGAGGCGCTCTGGGGCATCACGGCCCGGGGGAACTTCGAAGGACGGAACCACCTACGCGTCGTGGCGGGAGTCGACGAGGTGGCCGGCCGACTCGGGTTGGGTGCCGACGATGTCCGGGCCAGTGCTGCCCGCTGCCTGGATGCGCTGTTCGAGGCCCGATCCCGGCGTGTCCGGCCCGGACTGGACGACAAGGTCGTCGTGGCCTGGAACGGGCTGATGATCAGAGCCCTCGCCGAGGCCGGGGCGATCCTCGACGAACCCCGGTTCCTGGAAGCCGCCACCGCCGCCGCCGAGTTCGTGCTGGCTTCGGCATCGCTGCCCGACGGCCGACTCCACCGCACCTGGGCGAAGGGGAAGCGCGGACCTCGGGGAGTGCTCGAGGACCATGCGTCGATGGCCAACGCCTGCTTCACCCTCTACCAGGCGATCGGGGACCACCGCTGGTACGAGGAGGCCGAGCGCCTCACCCGTCTCGTGGTCGAATGGTTCGTGGCGGGAGACGAGCTGTATGCCACCGCCCACGACGTCGAGGACCTCATCGTCCGCCCGACCGACCAGATGGACAACCCATCCCCGGGTGGTTCTTCGCTGGCGGTGGAAGCACTCTGGACCCTCGCCCTCTACACGGGCGAGTCCGATCTCGTCGAACGGGTCGAGGCGACGCTCCGCTCATCGACCCTGCTCGCCGAGCGGGCACCGTCGGCGGTGGGCCACTTGTTGGCGGTCGCAGCGTCCCTGTCGGATGCCAAGGAAGTGGCAGTCGTCGGACCCGATGCCGACGAGCTGGCCCGGGCGGTCCGCTCGAGCCTGCCCCACGACCTCGTGCTGGCGGTCTCCGAGGACGGCACCGAACCGATCCCATTGCTCGCCCAACGACTCGTGGAGGGACGGACGCTCGCCTACGTTTGTCGGTCCTTCGTGTGCGAGCGGCCGGTCTCCGACCGGGACGAACTCGTCCGCCTGCTGGCCTAGACCCGCTCGAAGGCCGTTCGCATCACCTCGGCCGGGTAGGGACCTTCGGCTGCCGCCGCCTCTGGCGAGCGACCCGCTGCGACCTCGCCGGCGAGCCGGGCGACCTCCTCGAGCTCTTCCTGCTGTCGGGCCACGAACGCCCGATCGACGGTGTCGCCGTGGCCGGGCACCATCGAGCCGGCAAGCGGGACAGAGGCCAACGTGTGCGGCCACTCGAGCGGGTGGGCATCACCGAAGGCGGGCGGTGCGCTCTCCTCGACCAGGTCGCCCAGGAACAACACGTCGGCGTCGGGGACCCGCACCACGATGTCGGCATCGGTGTGGCCGAGGCCGTGGTGGTCGAGGAGGACGTCACGACCGATGGCGAGCGAGGCGCGCTGGGCAAACGTGCGCGACGGGGGAACGACCTCGACCTGGTCGATGACCGGGTGGTACTCGTCGGGCAACCACACCTTGGCGCCCTCCTTCATCTCGTCCCCGTGCTCGAGGAGCATCCTCCGGCAGGTCTCATGGCCCCAGATCTCGGCTTCCGGGAACCGGGCATTGCCAAAGGTGTGATCCCAGTGCCAGTGGGTGTTGACGACCCATCGGACCGGCTTGTCCGACAACTCGGGGAGCTCCGAGCGAAGCTCGTCGGCCTGGTCGTGTGACGCTCGGGTGTCGACGACCAGGAGGCCCTCATCGCCCTCCACCACGCCGACGTTGAAGTCGAGCGACTCGTAGCGCCTCCGCCAGACCCGTTCGCCGACCTCGTCGAAGCTCATCGGTCGTGCGGCCCGTCGAAGTGGTCACGGGGCTGGTGGACCCCAAGCAACTCGCCGCTCGCCCCCGGGAGCGCCGCCCAGCTGGCGAGGTCGAGCCCGACAACCGTGACAGTGGCGGTCTTGACGTCCACGGGCTCACCGGTGAGGAGCCGGGCGAGCATCCCCCAGGTCGGTTGGTGCCCGACGAGCATCAGTCGATCGACCGCCGGAGCACCCGATGCCAGCTCGAGGACGTCGTGGGGGCCACTGCCATAGAAGCCAGGCTCCAGGTCGACCTGGGCCTCCCAACCCCCGGCCGACTTGGCGAGGGCGGCCGTCGTCCGGGCCCGGGTCGCGGTCGACGAGATCACCCAATCCGGG
>JAHEFX010000152.1 GCA_024639975.1 bacterium | reverse complement strand
CGGTCGACCAGACCTGCTGTGGCCAGCCCGCCTTCAACGCCGGATTCCGAGACGAAGCCCGCCGGATGGCTGCCCGGACGGTCGCCGTGCTCGATGCAACCGACGGACCGATCGTCATCCCCTCAGGGTCCTGTGCCGACTTCCTCGTCCACCACGCACCGGAGCTCCTCGAGGGGACCGAGCATGCGGATGCCTCGACGTCGGTTGCAGGACGGTGCCGGGAGCTGAGCCAGTTCCTGGTCGACGACATCGAGTCCGACCAACGGGCGACCACCGAGGGCAGGGTCGTCTACCACCCCTCCTGTCACGGGCTCCGCAACCTCGGGATCTCCGACCAGCCGGCAGCACTCCTGGGGGAAGTCGAGCGAGCAGACCTCGGCGACGAGGCCGATGTCTGCTGTGGGTTCGGTGGCCTCTTCAGCGTCGAGATGCCCCAGGTGTCGGCCGCGATGCTCGAGCGCAAGCTCGACGCCATCGGGGCGGCCGGCGGTGAAGTCGTTTGCGGTGGCGACGTCTCCTGCCTGATGCACCTCGAAGGGGGCATGCGCCGGCGAAACCCGGACATCCGCTTCGCCCACTTCGCCGAGCTGCTCGCCGAGGCCCTGGAATGAGCGGTCCCGTTGCGTTCCTCGGTCGGATCGACCGGGCACTGGCATCGGAAGCGCCGGGGAAGGTCGCGCCCACCGCCCGGAGCTTCGTCGCCAAACGGGCCGCTGCAGCCGATGCCCACCCCCAATTCGACGAGCTCCGCGATCGGGCTCGGGCGATCCGTATGGAGACGCTCGCCGAGCTCGACACCCACTTGGCCCGCTTCGCCGACGCCGCCGAGGCGGTGGAGACCAAGGTCCATTGGGCCGCCGACGCCGCCGAGGCGAATCGGATCATCGTCGGGATCGCCCTGGCAGCCGGTGCCCGCACAGCGGTCAAGGGGAAGTCGATGGTGACCGAGGAGATCGAGCTCAACGAGGCGCTCGAAGCGGCCGACCTCGAGGTCACGGAGACCGACCTGGGTGAGTTCATCGCCCAGCTCGCCGGCGAGAAGCCCAGCCACATCATCGCCCCGATCCTCCACAAGAGCCGCCAGGACGTCGGCCGGGTCTTCACCGAGGAGCTCGGCGAGCCCTACACCGACGATCCCGACGAACTCAATGCCATCGCCCAACGCCACCTCCGCCAGCGGTTCCTGACGGCCGACGTCGGCATCACGGGGGTGAACCTGGGCGTGGCCGAGAACGGGACGGTCGCGCTCATCGAGAACGAAGGGAACGGCCGGTTCACGACGACGGCGCCCCCGATCCATATCGCCGTCATGGGCATGGAGCGGATCGTCCCCACGATGGCCGACGCCGCCGTCGTCCTCGATGTGCTTGCCCGATCGGCGACGGGACAGCCGCTGAGCGTCTACACCAATTTCGTGCATGGTCCCCGATGGCCGGGAGACCCGGACGGACCGGACGAACTACACGTCGTGGTGGTGGACAACGGACGGTCGGCGACGCTCGGTTCGGCGACGGCCGAGATCCTCGGCTGTATCCGGTGTGGGGCCTGCCTCAACGTGTGCCCCGTCTACCAGTCGATCGGGGGCCACGCCTACGACTCGGTCTACCAGGGGCCCGTGGGCTCCGTGGTCAGCCCGGGGCTGTGGGGGCTCGACCCATGGTCGGAGCTCTCCCACGCGTCGACGTTGTGCGGTGCCTGTCGTGAGGTCTGCCCGATCCGCATCGAGATCCCCGACCTGCTCGCCGAGGTGCGGGCCCAAGGGGTCGAAGCCGGCATGGCACCCGGGTGGCTGGCCGGCGGCATCTCGCGCTACGAGAAGGTCAGCGCCGACGCGAAGAAGTGGCGACGCTACGAGGGTTTGGCCGCTTTCGGCGCCCGCTTCCTCAGCGGATCGGATGGGTGGTTGAAACGGCTGCCGTCCGTCGGGAAGGGTTGGACCGACCACCGCGACCTCCCGGCTCCCAAGAAGAAGCCCTTCCGTGATCGTTGGGAGGAACGCGATGGAGCGTGACGCCTTCCTGGCCCGGGTGCGGCGGGCCACCGAGACGGCGGTGCTTCCCGACGTCCCCGCCGAGGCTCCTCCACCGGTCACGCTCCACGATGACCTGCTCGAGGTCTGGAAGCAGCAGGCGACCGCCACCGATGTCATCGTCCACACGGCAACCACCGCCAACGAGGTCCGAGAACTCGCCCGAGCGCTGGCCATCGAGGTCGGTGCGTCGACCTTCTGTTCCTGGGCCGACGAGCACTTGCCGGTCCACGGAGTCGACGCCTACCTCCGGACCTCGGGGTTCGAAGAGGTCATCGTCGACCTGCCGGGTGGCACTCGTGCAGCCGTGGCCGAGACGCTCGGTCGGGTCGACTTCGGGATCACCGGCGCAGATGCCCTGCTCGCCGAGACGGGCAGCCTGGTCCTGACCACCGGCCCCGGCCGATCCCGTATGGCCAGTCTCCTGCCACGGACCCAGTTCGTGGTGGTCGACGCCGACAAGGTTGTCCACTCCCTTCGGGCCTTCCTCGGCCACGAGCAGCACACGGCGAACACCGTCATCGTGACGGGTCCCTCGCGCACGGCCGACATCGAAGGCGTCCTCGTTCGGGGCGTCCACGGCCCGGCCGCGGTGCACGTGGTCATCGTGGACGGCTGACGCCGCCGCCACGCCACGAATCCCAACACGAGGGAGCCCGGCCGTGCGGCCGGGCTCCCTGTTGGTCTGTCTCGGTTGGCTTTGCCTACTCCGGGCTGGGGACCTGCTCCTCGAGCTCGGCCATCGCCTCGGCAGGTGCTGGCTCCTCGTCGCGACCCTTGGCCTGACGGCTGGAGCCGACGGCGCCGGCGATCAGGGCCACACCGGCCGTGATCGAGAGCGCCGGCACCAGCCAGCGGAGGTCGATCAGCTCGCCGGTCTCCATGGCCACCAGGATTCCTCCTGCGATCACCACGTAGATGGCGCCGAACACGAACGACCACCAATCTGTTGCGTGCGTCTTCATCGTTCACCTCCTTCGATCACGATCTCGCCGATGTTCTGGTCGATCCGAACGACCGGGCCTTCACCGTCACCCGAGTAGTAGCGGTTGTCGAAGCCCGCTCGGACCTCATCGCCATCGACGACGATGGCGCCGACATCGACCGTGGCTTCGACGTCCACGTCGTCGGGGACGATCACCTTGGTTGCGCCGACTCCCATGTCCACCGTCATCGTCGGGCGGTTGCCAGCGATTGCTTCCGACCAGTCCGTGTCGGTCAGGTCGACGACGATGTCGCCGCCATCGACGCTGAGGTAGTCGGGGGCGTCCTCGATCACGAACACCTGCTGGACGTCCCAATCCTCGTCGACCCATTCGTCGAAGATCTGGTCCACGTTCGCGAAGGCGAACGTGGCGAACACGGGCGGGAGCAGGGCGAGGCCCAACAGGATCAGGCCGCGGGACCGTCCCCACCAGGCACCGACCAGCAGACCGCCGCCGATGACCAGGAGGGCCAGGGCGAAGTAGTGGACCGCTTGCGGGAAGAGCCACCCGACGATCGCCGCCGAGCCGAGTAGCCCGAGCGAGATGAGCACCGCTGCGAGCGTGTACACGCCCAGGTTCGAGCGCTCACGCTGCTTGCGCTGTCTCGGGGGAC
>JAHEFX010000065.1 GCA_024639975.1 bacterium | reverse complement strand
CGAAGTGACCATCGCCACTCACGAGCGGTTCGCGCCGTGGGTCGACGACCACGGCTTGGGCTTCGCCGAGCTTCCGGGCGACCCGTTCGAGATCCTCCAGTCGGCCGAGGGCGACGATTGGCAATCCTCGGGTCAGAGCGCTCCAAAGGTCGTCCGTGGGCTGGTCGAGCTGGCGCGACCCCTGGCCGACGCGTTCCTGGAGGCGAGCATCTCAGCCGTAGAAGGGACAGACGTCGTCCTCTTCTCCGCCCTGGGGACCGCCGCCCACCATGTCGCAGAGGCCCGGGGAATCCCCGCCGCCGGAGCCTGGCTACAGCCGCTGACCGCAACGGCGGAGTTCCCCCACTTCCTCGCCGCCGGCCGTGGCCTCCCGGCCTGGGCCAACCGGGCCAGCCACCGAGTCCTCGACCAGGTGGGTTGGCGGTTCGTGGCCGGTCAAGACCGTCGCTGGCGCGAGACGCTCGGGCTCGACCCGTACGGACCGCGCGGGCCCTTCCACCTCGTAGAGGGCGGCCAACTGCCCGTTCTCTACGGCATGAGTCAGGCCTTGGTGCCGAAGCCGATGGACTGGCCAAAGACCGTTCGGGTGACGGGCGCGTGGTTCCTGGACGGCCCCCCGCTCGACGAAGGGCTGGAGGACTTCCTCGAGGCGGGACCCCCACCGGTGGTCGTCGGGTTCGGCTCCCGACTCGGCAAGGATCCCGATGCGACGAGTCAGGTCCTGGTGTCCGCTGCCCGACGGGTCGGGGTCCGGCTCGTGCTGCTCTCGGGCTGGGGCGGTCTGGATGCCGTGGCTGCTGACGACGTGTATGTGGCCGCCGAGGCACCGCATGACCGGCTGCTCCCACGCGCTGCGGGGTTCGTCCATCACGGCGGGGCCGGAGCCACCCACGCCGGGGTACGGGCCGGTCGCCCGTCGTTCGTGGCTCCCACGTTCGCCGACCAGTTCTTCTGGGCGGAGCAGGTCGCCGCGACCGGGGCCGGCGATCGTTTGCCCGCCTTGGACGAGCCGTCGTTCGAGGACGCCTTCAGTCGCATCGCGCACCAGCCGTGGCCAGGTGCCCTTCGGGCGGGCCGGACCGTCGCCTCCGAGGACGGGGTTGGAGCGGCGGTCGTCGTCGTCAAGGATCTGCTCGGCTGAGGCGTCGGTCCCAGGGAATCCGAGTTCTTGTCGTCACGTCTTGGCTTCGCAGGCTTTGATGGGTGAGCGCCCCGGGAGCAGAGTTGGTCGACCAAGTCACAGCCAGTGAGACCTACGCAGAATTCGTGCGGACGCACGAGCGGAAGCTGCGACAGGCGCTGGTTGCGGCATGTGGGGACGCCGGACGGGACGCGACCGCCGAGGCCCTCGAGTACGGGTGGAGGCATTGGGACCGGGTCCGGGAGATGGAGAACCCGGTCGGCTACCTGTTCGTGGTCGGGCGCAGCAAGGGCCGTCGTCGACGCAAGCGGCTGCCGCTGTTCGCACCAATCGACACCAATCGAACCCCCGAGATCGAACCGAAGTTGACCGCTGCCCTCGAGGCGCTCTCGGAGCGCCAGCGGGTGGCGGTCGTCCTCGTGCACTGCTTCCAGTGGACCGAGACGGAGATAGCCGACGAGCTCGGCATCGGTCGGTCGTCGGTCCAAACCCACCTCGAGCGAGGCATGGCCTCGCTCCGCCGAGCGATCGGAGACGTCCATGACGCTTGAACAGCAGCTCTCCCAGCTCGGGGAAGAACTGGAGCGGCGGCATCCACCGGTAGATGTGGCCGAGCTGGATCCGCACAAGCCCGACCCATCTCGCCGAACACCTTCGGCGGCTTCGGGGTCCCGAGCGAGGAGGTCGGGTGCAGCCCCTGATCGACGGTCCGCCACCGCAGCGGCGGTCCCCGCTGTGCCCGGGCCGGCTCTGGCCCTAGGGATCGCTGCAGTCGTCGTGTTCGTGCTTGGTGGCGTCGCATTGCTCACCGGCGGCGCCCCGGATGCCGCTTCGATCGATTCGGCGGTGCCGGCCGAGTCGCCCCAACCGGCCTATTCGTCCGGTGTTGTGCCCGGCGCGTGGACGCCCATCGAAAGCTGGGCCGGTCCCGCTCCCAGCTGGGTCAATGCCCATCCAGCCGGGGGATACGTTGCGGGAGGTATCGGCATGCCGTCGCGGTTCTCTCCGGATGGACTGGTGTGGAGCACCGAGTCGTTCGACCCAGACCTCGACGGACTTGAGGAGCTCTATGTGCGAGGTCCGTTCGCTCTGGCGAATTCGGTCCCATCGCAATACCCCTATCGGGACTCGGCCTGGATTGCCGGATTCAGCCAGGCTCCGGACTTCGCATGGGAGACCTTGCTCGAGTTCGAGGGAGGCAAGTGGCAGGTCTTGGATGTGGGGTCTCCCGTCTTGGAGATTCCGGTCCGTGTCGGCGGCGTGACCCTCGTCTATCCGCTGAATCCGGAAGGGACACCGACCGACTACTACCTGCGAACGACCGATGGTGTCGCCTTCGAGCGGCTCCCGATGCCGCCCGGTGTGGGGGGACCGGCCAGCAGGCCGGAGTTCTTCACGCATCCCGGCGGTTTCGGGCTCTACCAGGAGACATCGAGTCTCTGGGTCAGTCCCGACGGAATGGATTGGCAGGAGGTGGAGGTGAAGGTCGGGATACCTGGCGGGCCGAACCCGGCGAGCTGGGTCGATCTGGGTGACCGCATACTCCTCCAAGGGACGCGGACCAACGAACTGGGTGTCTCCCCCGATGGTGTCGAGTGGGTGTTCGAGGAGCAGCAACTCGCACCTTGGGCAGTGGGGCGTCCGTGGATCGAGGAGCGACGCGGTGTCCTTCAGGCATCGCATGGCGCCGTGCTCGTTGCGGCCAGACGGACCCTGGTCGAGCCATCGTTTTGGCACTCCGAGGACGGCGTCGTATGGGAGTCGATCGTCGAACTGCCGCCAGCTGCCTGGTCAAACGGAGCAGCAAAGATCAGCGTCGCCAATGACTTGATCTTCTACGCCCCTTCGGACGCCGAAGCCGGCGTCGGTTGGGTGACTGTCATCCCCTGGTCGGGGCACCCCAGGTGATTGTCCCTACAAGCCCTTGCGCCAGGCGGCGGCTTCGCCGACCACCGTCGACGATTTGAGACCGGTGAGGACGACGCCGGCGAGGCCGACCTCTTCTGCTTTCGCGACGATCTCGCCGGCCTTCTCCCAGGCGAGCGCCCGCTTGTCGCTGCTCGATGCGACCTGGGTCTTCAGGCCGTCCGTGGCGGGGATCGCCCCGAAGCCTTCTGCGTTGTTCAGCCAGGTGATGGAGAACGGCGGCAGCACCATGAGGTGCAGCGGCGGCATGGACGGGTCCCAACCGAGTCGGTCGAGCTCGGGTTCGATCACGGCGGGGTCGGTGACGGGACCCACCACGAAGTAGTCGACACCGAGGTCGATGCGGCGTTTCAGCATCCAGTTGCGGAACCGAGTGGGCATGCCCACCTCGAACGGAACGCCGATACGGTCCTCGAGTTCTTCGAGGTGCTCGACGATCTCGTAGTGGTGTGCCAGGTGGTCCACCGCCGGCACGGTGTCCCCCGTGACCACGAGGAACGAGTTCACGCCGTTGCCAAGCGCACCCCGTACCTCGGACTCGATGGCGAGGATGTTGCGATCGCGGGTGGAGACGACGACGGTCGGTGACACCCGTGGCACGTCATGGGTGATCCGGGCCGCATGGGCGTAGGGCGACACCCGGATCTTGCCGAACACATTGTCCGTCACCATCACGTGGTCCCACGTCCCGTCGAGGAGCAGGTGGTCCATGGATGGCAGCTCCGGCGGGTTGATCTCGGCGGAGAGGACGAAGTGGTCGTGACCGATGAGCATCAGGGGTCCTATCGGGCGATGAAGTACTTGGCCTGCGGGTGGTGGCAGATGATGGCCGATGTGGTCTGTTCTGGCTGGTACTGCCAAGCCGTCTCCTCGGAGCACTCGACCCCGATACGGTCGGCACCCAGCAGGCCGGCGACGACGGCGTTGTCCTCGAGGTCCGGGCAGGCCGGGTAGCCCCACGAGTACCGGCCACCGCGGTACTGCTGGCGGAAGAGGCCGGTGAGAGACGGCCCGTCCTCGTCGGCGAAGCCCCACTCCTCCCGGATGCGGCGGTGCCACAGCTCGGCGAGCGCTTCGGCCATCTCGACCCCGATCCCGTGGGTGAAGAGGTACTGCTGGTACTCGTTGCCGTGGAACAACTCCTGGGCCTTCTCCGACACGGTCGGTCCCATCGTCACGATGTGGAACGCCGCCCAGTCGGGTACGTCGGAGCGGAAGAAGTCGGCGATGCAGAGGTGCGGGTCTTCGGACTGGCGGGGGAACGACAGCCGGGCCTGCTCGCTGGCTCGGTCGTCGTCGGCCCACACGATGAGGTCGTTGCCGTCGGCGTTGACCGGGAGGAACCCGTAGACAACTTGGGGGGTGAGCAGGTGCTCGGCCCGGGCGGTGGCGAGCACCTCACGGAATATGGGGCGGATTCGGTCCTTGAATTGGACGTCGTCCTCGACCCCTTCGGGACGGAACTGCCACTGGTTGCGGAACAGGGCGGTCTCGTTCACGTACCCGGCGATGTCCTCCAGTGAGATGCCCTTCACGACTCGGGTGCCGGTGAACGGTGGTGTCGGGGGTTCGACCACCTCGATCGAGGGTGCGCGTGGGGGCAGCGAAGACAGGTCGGGCTCGGGGCGTTCCGGGCGTTTGGGCAGGGTGCGGGTGGCGACCCGGCCGAAGTCTGGATGGGTCTCGCCGGAGCGCTTCCGCTCGGCGATCTGTTCCATCACCGAAAGGCCCTCGAAGGCGTCCTTGCCGTAGAAGAGCGGACCCTCGTAGACCTCACGGAGGTCGTGTTCGACGTACCGGCGGGTGAGCGCCGCCCCGCCCAGGAGGATGGGCGTGTCGCCGAGGCCGCGACGGTTCAAGTCGTCGAGGTTGTCGCGCATGATCAGCGTCGACTTCACCAACAGCCCCGACATGCCGATGGCGTCGGCGCCGACTTCGAGGGCCTTCTCGACCATCTCGCGGATGTCGACCTTTATCCCGAGGTTGTGCACGTCGTAGCCGTTGTTGCTGAGGATGATGTCGACGAGGTTCTTGCCGATGTCGTGGACGTCGCCCTTCACCGTGGCGAGCACGATGGAGCCCTTCGACTCGCCTTCCACTCGATCCATGTGAGGTTCGAGGTGGGCGACGGCCGCCTTCATGGTCTGGGCCGACTGGAGGACGAAGGGCAGTTGCATCTCGCCGGAGGCGAAGCGCTCACCGACGACCTTCATGCCGGCGAGGAGGACATCGTTGACGATGGCCAGGGCGGCCGTTCCCTCCAGTGCTTCGTCGAGGTCGGCGAGGAGGCCGTCGCGGTCGCCGTCGATGATCCGCTGTGAGAGCCGTTGGTCGACCGGCCATCCGGAGCGGTCCTCGGTGACCGTCTTCACGCTCTGCACGCCGTCGAAGATGTTGAGCAGGCGCTCGAGTGGGTCGCCCTTCGACTGGTCGTCGTTGACGAGGTCGCGGCTCACGTCGACCTGTTCGTCGTCGAGGCGGGCGAGTGGGACGATCTTTCCGGCGTGGACGATGGCGGCGTCGAGGCCGGCATCGACCGCCTCGGCGAGGAAGACCGAGTTGAGGACGTGGCGGGCGGCGGGGGAGAGGCCGAACGAGACGTTCGACACGCCGAGCACCGTGCGGACACCCGGGAGTTCCTCTTTGATGCGACGGATCGCCTCGAGGGTCTCGAGGCCGTCGCGGCGGAGGTCGTCGTCGCCGGTGGAGAGGGGGAACGTCAGCGGGTCGATGAGGAGGTCGGACGCCTCGAGGCCGTACCGGTCGACCGCCAGGTCGTGGAGGCGCTTGGCGACGGAGACCTTCCAGTCAGCGGTGCGGGCCTGGCCCTCCTCGTCGATGCAGAGACAGATGACGGCGGCGCCGTACTCCTTGGCCAGCTTGAAGACCCGGTCGAGGCGGGACCCCTCGTGCTCGCCGTCCTCCAGGTTGGCCGAGTTGAGCACGGCCCGCCCGCCCAGGTGCCGGAGTCCGGCCTCCATGACCTCCGGCTCGGTGGAGTCGAGGACCACCGGGGCCGCCACCTCGGTGGCGAAGCGGGCAGCGAGGACGTCCATGTCGGCGACGCCGTCGCGACCGACGTAGTCCACGCAGAGGTCGACGAGGTGGGCGGCCTCGGCGATCTGGCTCTGGCCGATCTTCACGCAGGCGTCGATGTCGTCGGCCAGCAGGGCTTCGCGGAACGCCTTCGAGCCGTTGGTGTTGGCCCGCTCGCCGATGATGAGGAAGGAGGTGTCCTGGTCGAACGGGACGAAGTTGTAGAGCGATGTGGCGCCGGCCTCGTGCTCGGGGGCCCGCTCTGCAGGGGTGAGGTCCCGGCAGCGTTCGACCACGGCGGCGAGGTGCTCGGGCGTCGTCCCACAGCAGCCGCCGATGACGTTGACGCCGAGCTCGGCGACGAACCGTTCGAGGTGGTCGGCGAGGGCGTCGGGGGTGAGGTCGTAGTGCATCTCGCCGTCGACCACCGACGGGAGCCCGGCGTTGGGGATGACCGAGATCGGCACCCGACTGTGACGGGTGAGGTGGCGGAGGTGCTCGCCCATCTCGTCGGGACCGGTGGCGCAGTTCATGCCGATGACGTCGACGCCGAGCGGCTCGATGGCGCCGAGGGCGGCGCCGATCTCCGTGCCGGGGAGCATCCGGCCGGTCAGCTCGATGGTGACCTGGGCCTGGATGGGGACTTCGCGGCCGGACTCGGCCATGGCGCGCCGGGCGCCGGCGCCGCCGGCCTTGAGGCCGAGGAGGTCGAACTGGGTCTCGATGATGAGCAGGTCGACGCCACCATCGATGAGACCGCGGGCCTGCTCGGTGTACTGGTCGGCGAGGTCCTCGAACTCGACCTGGCCTAGCGATGGGAACTTGGTGCCCGGGCCCATCGAGCCGGCCACCCAGCGACAGTGGTCGGGGGTGGACCAGCGGTCGGCGGCGGCCCGAGCGATCGCGGCCCCGGCCTTGTTGAGCTCGTGGGCGCGGTGGCCGATGCCGTACTCGTCGAGGGGCGTGCGAAAACCGCCGAAGGTGTTCGTCTCGATGACGTCGACGCCGACCTCCAAGAAGGCGTCGTGGAAGGCGGTGACGATGTCGGGCCGGGTTACGTTGAGGATCTCGGGGCAGCCGTCGAGCTCGGGGGAGCCGTAGTCGTCGACGGTGAGGTCCTGGCGCTGGAGCCAAGTGCCGGCGCCGCCGTCGAAGATGACCACGCGCGACGAAGCGGCTTCCAGATACCTACAGCCGGGTTGGGTGGTGGCGGTCAATGCGGTTCCTCGGTTGGTGCGCTCGTCGAGCGCCGCCGGGCGAACCGGTCGGCCTCATCGTTCAGGCGTTGGCACCGTGCCGTCCGGTCGGTTGCCGCGGGTTCAAAGGGCCTGTCCCTCCCCCGCTCAAGATGAGCGCAGGCAGGCAGCGTAGTAGCCGGGGATCGAGTCCGATGGGCGCCACGAAGCACCGTAGGATCGAGGACATGCCCGTCTTCGTCTGGCTCTTCTTCCTCATCCTGTTCCTGATCGGGACCGCGGTCTATTTCCTTCCCACGATCGTGGGAACGGTCCGCCGGGTACCGGATCGCGGAGTGCTCGTGTTGGTGAACCTCCTGCTGGGGTGGTCGCTGATCGGGTGGGTGGTGGCGCTGGTCATGGCGCTGCGGAGCCCGGCCACCGGGGATGTGGTGCTACCGCCACCACCGCCGAGGCCCGAGCCGTCGCCCCTCTACGACGTGGAGGGCCTGGAGGCCGCGGAGCAGGAACTTCCCGACGACCCGTTCAAGGACCTGGCCTGAGTTCGGAACGCTTGTGAATCTGATCGATTCGAGCGTGTGGAGGTCCGTTGGCAATATCCCGGCGATTCGCGCTGGAATCCTGAGGAATGTCACGCAGCGTGGCGATCGAGATGTGTAGGGTCCCGACCCGGGACCAGCCAAGGGAGGCGGGCCGAGCGTGCATTTGGGTTCAGGGATTGGTGCGTCGAGAGCGCGCACAGCCTTGCGATCGCGGCAACTCTTCGCCGCGGCGGCCCTTGTCGTATTGATGCCCGTCACGGCCCCGCAGGCCTTGGTCGACGTCTTCGCTGCCGAGAACCTCCTTGCCTCGTCCTCGGCCGCGACTCCCGTTGGCGACGAAGCGGCGATCAGCCAGGCCGACGTCTTATCGGTCGTCGCTGCCGCCGAAACGCAGTGGGGTGCCTCCGCCGGCGCCACGTTCGTCATCTCCGACCTACCCGGCGACGAACTCGCCGAGACGGCGGGCTCGACGATCACCATCGACCCGACGGCGGCCGGTCATGGCTGGTTCGTGGACCCCTCGCCGAGTGACGACTCCGAGTTCGCTGCCGGGTACGCCGTGGCCGGTGGCCCAGCCGACGGGGCGATGGACCTCCTCACCGTTGTCTCCCACGAGATCGGGCACGTGCTCGGCCACGGGCACACCTCCGGCAATGACATCATGGCACCCACCCTCTCGACCGGTGTTCGCCGAGCAGCCGTTTCCGCTCCGGCCGAAGAGCCAGCCGAGCCGACGGCCACACTCACGACCGACGTCGCCTCTCTCGACCTTGGTTCGGTGCCCGTCGGAGCGTCCGTCTCCGGTTCCGTGTCGCTGGTCAACGACGGGATCGTCGACGTTGTCGTCTCCTCCATCTCGGTCTCCGGTGATGCCGCCTTCACGACCGATGGCCTCCCGACAACGGTTGCGGCCGGGTCATCGACCTCGGTCGGCGTCAACTTCGCGCCGACCGCGGCTGGTGCTGCTGCGGCCTCGCTCGAGGTCGTCTCGGATGCGGGGACTTCGTCGGTCTCGCTCAGCGGTGCAGGCACCGACCCGGCGCCACCCGCCCCGTTGCCCTCCTTGTCTCCTGACACGGCCTCACTCGACCTCGGTGAGGTGACCATCGGCGAGTCCGCCGTGGGCTCCGTGTCTCTGGTCAACGAGGGGATCGTTGACGTTGTCGTCTCCTCCATCTCGGTCTCCGGTGATGCCGCCTTCTCAGCCGATGGCCTCCCGACAACGGTTGCGGCCGGGTCGTCCATCCCGGTCGGTGTCACCTTCGCGCCGACGACAGAGGGGAATGCGACGGGCTCGCTCGAGGTGACCTCGGATGCCGGTTCCTTCTCGGTGGCCCTCAACGGCATCGGTGCCGTCCCTGCACCCGACGAGGGGATCCTTGACCTCTCCGGTGTGACGGGTGACGCGACAGTCGTGATTGCAGCCGACGGCACCGCAACGGTCACCGACGCCTCGGGGACCGAGATCCTCCCCAACCTCACTTCCATCGTCGGCTCGACCGGGACCACGACCATCGTCCTCGAGGACGGCGCGTCGCTTCCCGGGACCGTCTCGGGTCCGGCCATCGCCCTCGATCACTCGGCTTGGACCACGCCGGTCGTCGTCGACCTCGAGACCGGTACTGCGACTGGAACAGGTGGCGTGTCCGGTCTTGTGTCGTCGATCGGAGGCACCGGGGAGGACGACCTACTCGTCGGCCCGGCGACCGACACCGCCTGGCTCGTCGATGGGATGGGCTCGGGTTCTGCCGGCGCCGTGGTCTTTGCTGGATTCGAGTCCCTGCAGGGCGCCGCCGACAACCAAGACGAGTTCACCTTCTCTCAGAATGGCTCGCTTCCCGGCACCGTCGAGGGCGGTGACGGCGGTTTCGACACGCTCGTGATCACCGGCACGTTCGACGAGCTCCGCTTCGAGATCACCGGCGAGCAGTCCGGCGTCATCCATCGAGGCGTCGATCAACTCGTCTACGACGGGTTCGAGCCGGTCTCGACGGCGGCGCTGCCAACTTCTGGGGACGTCACGATCGACCTTGTGGCCGGGGGCAGCAGTGTCGAGATCGTCGATGGGCCTCCGAACTCCTTCTCTGTCAACGTGTCCTTGGGAGAGAATCACGTTTTCAGCGTCGCTTCGGCGATCGACAGCCTCACCATCAACGGCGGTGCCGGCAACGACCACCTCACGTTCACCTCCATCGACTCCGGGTTCACCGGTGAGATCACGTTCAACGGCGGAGGCGGCGACGACACGTTCAGCGCCCCGGCTGGCATCGAGGCCGAGTTCACGATCGATGGGGTCGACACCGGCGAGTACCAAGGCAAGAACGGCGACGACGACCTAGGTCCCGTCGTCCATTTCAACGACGTCGAGAGCCTCGAAGGCGCTGACAACGCCGAGGACCAGTTCGACTTCGGCGACGAAGGTGCACTCACCGGCTCGGTCGACGACGGGACCGGCAGTCAGGACGTGAGCGTCGTCGTGGGGAGCATCGGGCGCTTCACCGGCGACTACGACATCTACAACCAGAGCGGGGTGTCCCTCACCAGCACGGACGGCGCGACTTCGGCTTCCGACACCATGTGGCTCCTCAAGTTCGGCGGCACGACCGGGACCGGGCTCTTCGGTGCCGAGGCCTTGGACACAGACTTCGGGCTCTCGGGTGATGTCGACGGCACCGACGGCTTCGGCGCGGCGATCGTCACCGACGGCACCCGCGTCTGGCACACCTTCGAGGGGACGCTCTCCGACCCGTCGTTGACCGGTTTCGGCGAGGACCTCGACATCGGCCTGGGGAACCTCACGCTGCAGGTCAACACGCAAGCCTCGGACATGACGCACCTCGACCTGTCCACCACCTCGATCTCCGTCGCCCCTGACAGTCCGACGGTGCTCGACCTCGGGATCGCGGTGACGGCCGCCTCCATCGATACCAACATCACGCTCGACCAGTTCGTCCACATATCGGGGACGTTCACGTTCGGGAAGGGTGACGTGACCCTCGTCGATGTCGCGACCGGCCTCCCGGCGAACCTCTCTGACATCGCGAGTCTGGACTCGGTCTTCGGCGCCGAGCTCGCCGACTTGGTCGTGGGAGATGGCACGAGCGGCGACATGGAGATCGCCGCCGACTACTCCATGATCTTCAACGTCCCAGTCAAGGCGATGACCGTCGCCGTCGACAGCGCCACGGTCTTCGTGGGCTTCGACTCGGACTGGACCGACGACTTCATCGTCGACGATCGCATCCAGCCCGAGGAGCTCGGGGACAACGCACTCGGGCTCATCGCCAATGACATCGACCTCGCCATGGCCATGTTGAAGGCCAAGCCCGAGTTCACCGGACTCAAGTCAGTCGACAAGAAGATCGTCAAGAAGATCGCGCCGGGTGGGTTCAAGGCAATCACTGCGTCGACGGGTTCCGTCGAGTTGGTCGGGGTTCCCTGGGTGACAGCATCGCTCAACGGCATCAGCTTCTGGATGAACACCGGGCCGACCTGGCCGGCCGACCTC
Source organism: bacterium (assembly GCA_024639975.1). Taxonomy (GTDB): domain Bacteria; phylum Actinomycetota; class Acidimicrobiia; order Spongiisociales; family JAENVV01; genus JAHEFX01. The sequence goes on along the minus strand of JAHEFX010000065.1, from coordinate 809 downwards.
GGACCGGCTGTCATCGACTTCAAGTCGTCTTTCGGGGCGAGTGGCATGACTGTCCCCACTGGCACCGGCACGACAAATATCGCCTTCGACGGTAACGCGCGCCTCGGAATCGACATCTCCTCGGCTGTGCTCAGCTTCGGCGACTTCGTCCACCTGTCGGGCTCCGTTGCGATGGAGAAGGGCCCCACCATGAAGGTGAAGGTGGCGACGGGCCTGCCCGCCAACGCCGTCAATCTGCTCTCCGGGGTGGCCGAGGCCACGGACCTCCACGACTTCCTGAGCGACGCCGGGCCTGACATCCTCCTCAGCAATGGCGACCCGGTCCCGGACGCCGGCGGCGCCTTCAAGATCGCCCACGACTATTCGGCCTTCTACAACATCGAGGTCGACACGTTCCAGATCGGTGCCGACGGCGTGAACCTCTTCCTCGGCTACGACCCGAATCAGAGCGACCCAACCGGCGGCACCTTCGACATGGCCGACGGGTTCGACTTCCTCGGACCCGACCTGGCGGGCGGCACTGCCGACGATGAACTTGGATCCGACGCCATCGGGTTCCTGGCGGCCGACATCGACATCGGCATGCTGTTCGCGTCCCCGACCTTCCCCGGCCTCGACGATGCGATGAGCTTCACGACGGTCAAGGCGACTGCTGCCGAGATCGCCCTCGTGGGGATCCCTGGTGTCACTCTCGAGTTCAACGAGATCACCATCGAGGTCAACAACGGCAAGGAATGGCCCGGTGGGTTCGGCCCACCCGTGATCGACTTCACCTACGGATTCCCGGCCGAAGCCGTGGGGGAGGACGA
>JAHEFX010000064.1 GCA_024639975.1 bacterium | reverse complement strand
TCGAGGACGTCCTTCGTCTTGGCCGTCATGTTGATGGACTTGTGCTTGGCGACCTCCTTGGAGACCGCCGGGCAGATCTCGACGCAGATCGAGCAGCCGGTGCAGTCGTCCGGGGCGACCTGGATGGTCATCGCCTTGCCCTTCTGGGGGCCCTTGTCGACCATTCGGTGCTTGAAACTCTCCGGGGCGTCTGCAAGCAACTCCGGCTCGTAGGCCTTCACGCGGATGGCGGCGTGCGGGCACACCAGCGAGCAGCGGGCACACTCGATGCACAGGTCTGCATCCCACGTCGGGATCTCGAGGGCGATGGAGCGCTTCTCCCACCTCGCCGTGTCCGTCGGCCAGGTGCCATCGGCGTCGAAGGCGGAGACGGGCAGGAAGTCGCCCTTGCGCTCCAGCATCTGCGACGTGACCTTCTGCACGAAGTCGGGGGCGTGGTCGGGGATCCGCTTCACGAACTCCCGGTCCGCTCCGACCTCCCCGATCGGGACTTCGGCGAGGCCGGCCACGGCCCCGTCGACGGCGGCGAAATTGCGCCTGAGCACGACCTCGCCGCGCTTGCCGTACGCCTTCTCGATCGACGCCTTGATGGCCGGGATGGCGACGGCGGACGGGAAGTCGTCCGATTCCAGCAGGTGGAAGAAGCAGGTCTGGAGGACCGTGTTGACCCGGCGGCCGAGGCCGACACGATCGGCCACCTCGTAGGCGTCGACGGCCCACACGCTCAGGTTCTTGTCGACGATCGTCTGCTGGACCGGCGTCCGGAGCGCTCCCCACACCTCGTCGGCCGGGATGGGAGCATTCAACAGCACCGTTGCCCCGTCCGAGGCCGTCTCCAACAGGTTCTCGTGGTCGAGGGCGGCGAAGTCGTGGATGCCCACGAAGTCTGCTTCCCGGACCCAGTAGGTGCTGTGGATCGGGTCGGGGGAGATGCGCAGGTGGCTGACCGTCCAAGAGCCCGACTTCTTCGAGTCGTACTCGAAGTTGCCCTGGGCATAGAGGTCGGTCTCGTTGGCGATGATCTTCACGGTCGCCTTGGCAGCGCCCACCGTGCCGTCCGAACCGAGGCCGTGGAACAGGGCGCGCTGCACGGTGTCCGACTCCTGCCAACCGCCGTCCTCCCAGTCGAGCGAGAGGTTCGAGATGTCGTCCTCGATGCCGATCGTGAAGCCCTGTGGTGCCGTGTCGGCCTGGTCGAAGACGGCAACCACCATCTCGGGACGGAACTCCTTCGAGGAGAGGCCGTAGCGACCGCCGACGATGCGGATGCCGCTGCGGTCCGACCGATCGATCGTGGCGACGATGTCCTGGTAGAGCGGTTCGCCCGTCGCGCCGGGCTCCTTGGTCCGGTCGAGGGACACGATGGTCCTGACCGTGTCGGGCAGAGCCTCGACGAAGGCCTCGGTGGGGAACGGGCGGTAGAGCCGGATGATGAGGGCGCCGATCTTCTCGCCTTCGCCTGCCCTGCGCTCGACGACCTCGCGCACCGGACCGGTACCCGAGCCCATCAGGACGACGACCTTCTCGGCCTCGGGATGGCCGATGTAGTCGACGAGGGAGTATCGGCGGCCGGTCTCTTCGGCGAACTTGTCCATCACCTCGGAGACGATCCCCGGGACGGCCTCGTAGTACGGGTTCGATGCCTCGCGGGCCTGGAAGAACACGTCGGCGTTCTGGGCCGTCCCCCGGATCGTCGGGTGGGACGGGTTGAGAGACCGGGCGCGGTGGTCGGCAACGAGTTCGTCGTCCACCAGGGCGCGGGCCACGTCGGTGTCGATCGTCTCGATGCGGGCGACCTCGTGGCTGGTGCGGAAGCCGTCGAAGAAGTGGAGGAACGGCATCCGGGCCCGCAGGGTGGCTGCGTGGGCGATCAGAGCCATGTCGTGGGCTTCCTGGACGCCACCGGAGGCCAGCATCGCCCAGCCGGTCATGCGACAGGCCATGACGTCGGAGTGGTCACCGAAGATGGAGAGGGCGTGGGTGGCCACCGAGCGTGCTGCCACGTGGAAGACCGCTGGCGTGAGTTCGCCGGCGACCTTGAACATGTTCGGGATCATCAACAGGAGGCCCTGCGATGCGGTGAAGGTCGTCGTCAGGGCACCGGCCTGGAGCGAGCCGTGCACGGCTCCGGCAGCACCGGCTTCGGACTGCATCTCGACGACGTCGGGGATCTGGCCCCAGAGGTTGCGGGTGTCCTGCGAGGACCAGGCATCCGCCCACTCGCCCATGGGTGAGGAGGGGGTGATCGGGTAGATGGCGATCACTTCGCTAAGGAGGTGGGCTATTCGAGCCGCAGCCTCGTTCCCATCGATGGTCGCTGTTGCCATTCAGACCTCCAGAGCGTGCACTCAGTGAGGCTAGGCCGGGTGGGTTCGGCACCATCCGGTCGAGCCGGCGGCGCCTGCTGCTGACGCACCCGGGTCGTAACCCGTGGTGGGCCAGTACCTACCTGAGTCGGTCTTCGACCGTCTCGCGATCGAGTTTCTCGAACAGGGGGACGAGGGGGCCGAAAGCGGTGCCCGGCGTGAGCTCCGATGACTCCCAGGTACCGACGGCGTCGGTGTGGTCGTACCGGAGTACGAGGTGGCTCCCGCGGGCGTCGCTGACGGTCTCGGTGTACTGGCGGCCGAAGAGTGGGCCTTCGCGGCCGAGCATCTCGTGCACCGACTGGGAGGAGTGGGGCAGGATCGGTGACCAGAGGATCCGCAGCCAGTCGATCGCCTGCAGGGCCACCCAGACGGCGGTGGCAGCAGCCGCCTCGTCGGTCTTGACGAGGGTCCACGGGGCCTTCTCGTTGAGGTACTGGTTGACCCGTTGGCTGAGGCGTCGGCACTCGATGAGCGCCGCTCGTAGCTGCACGGCCTCGTAGCGATCGGCGACGCTCTCGAACCCGGAACGGACCTCGTCGAGCAGTGCCTCGTCGATGTCGTCGAGCTCGCCGGGCGTCGGTACGACGCCGCCGAACCGCTTGTTGGCGAAGCCGAGCACCCGATTCACGAGGTTGCCCCAGTTGGCGACCAACTCGGCATTCACCCGCTCGACGAAGTCATCCCAGGTGAACTCGACGTCGTTGGTCTCCGGGGCGAGGGCCGTGAGCACGTAGCGGACGGCATCGGGCTGGAAGGCTTCGAGCACAGTGTTGAAGCCAATGACGTTGCCGCGGCTCGTGGAGAACTGCTCACCGCCGAGGTTGAGGTACTCGTTCGAGGGGACGTCGTAGGGCAGGTTGAGCCGCGACTCGCCCGTCGAGTAGGCCTGCAGCATCCCCGGCCAGATGATGGTGTGGAAGGGGATGTTGTCCTTGCCGATGAAGTTGTAGATGCGCGCGCCGGGGTTGACGTCGGCATCCCACCATTCCCGCCAGGCCGCGGCTTCACCATCGAGCTCGGCCCACTCGCGTGCGGCCGACAGGTAGCCGATGACCGCGTCGTACCAGACGTAGATGCGCTTGTCGTCGTATCCCTCGACGGGGATCGTGACGCCCCAGGCGATGTCTCGGGTGATCGGCCGCCCGCGCAGCTCCTCGAGCCCCAACTGGCCGAGGGTGAAGTTGCGGACGTTCGGTCGCCAATGCTCCTTGTCGGTCTTCATCCACTCCAGGAGCGGTCCGTTCATCCGGCCCATGTCCAAGAAGAAGTGCTCCGTCTCGCGTGTTTCCAGCTCGCTGGCGTCGCTGAGCTTGCTGCGAGGTTCGATGAGATCGGTGGCGTCATAGAGCCGGCCGCAGTTGTCGCACTGGTCGCCTCGGGCGTCGGCGTAGCCGCAGAACGGGCAGGTGCCTTCCACGTAGCGGTCCGGGAGGAAGCGCCCGGCCTTGGGGTCGAACAGCTGGCTCTGGACGTCCTTGTAGATGTACTCGGCGTCGAGGTGCCGGGTGAACATCTCGTGGGTGGTGTCCCAGTGCTGCTGGGTCTCGGTGTGCGTGTAGAGGTCGAACGTGATGCCCATCTCGAGGCAGCCGTCCACGAAGAGCTCGTGGTATTGCTCGACGATCTCCATCGGTGCCTTGCCGACCGCCTCGGCCGCCAGGGTGATCGGGGTACCGTGCGTATCGGACCCGGACACCATGAGGACCCGCTCACCCCGGAGGCGCTGGAAGCGGGCGAAGGTGTCGGGGGGCAGGTAGGCACCGGCGATCTGGCCGATGTGCTTCTCGCCGTTCGGGTAGGGCCATGCGACCCCGACGAGCACGTTGGTTGGCATGGTCGCGGAGGGTACCGGCCACAAGCTTCCTAGATTCCCGGGGTCCCACCCCGAAAGGATTGCTGTGCTGGAAACGCTCGCCGACTTCGCCCGCGAATGGGCACCCGCGGTCATCGGTGCCCTGGTCGTCATCGTCATCGCCCGCTGGGTCATCCGCTACGCCGTGAAGGGTCTCGAGCGAGCCTTGGGACGTCAGGATGTGGACGCCTCGGCGGTCCGGTTCCTCGTCTCGGTCACGAAGGCTCTGCTCTGGGTGATGGTCTTCGTTGCCGTCCTCGCCCTCTTCGGCGTCCCGACCACCTCGTTCGTGGCCGTGCTCGGCGCCATGGGTCTGGCGATCGGCCTCGCCCTCCAGGATGTCCTGGGGAACTTCGCCAGCGGGATCGTGATCCTCGTCGTCAAGCCGTTCGTCGCCGGCGAGTACGTGGAGATCGCCGGTCTCGAAGGGACGGTCAAGAGCGTCGAGATCATCTCCTCGACGCTCCTCACCCCGGACAACAAGCGGGTGACGATCCCCAACGGCCAGGTCACGAGCGAGCCGATCACGAACTACTCCCGCGAGGGCATCCGCCGGGTCGACCTCGAGTTCGGCATCTCCTACGACGACGACCTGCGGGTCGCGAAGGGGGTCTTGGAGGGCTTGGTGCTCGCCGACGAGCGAGTCCTCGACGAGCCGAGCCCGATGTTCCCGGTCCTCTCCCTCGGGGACAGCTCGGTCAACTTGGGGGCGCGCCCGTGGGTCAGGGCCGAGGACTACTGGGGCCTCTTCTGGGACCTGACCGAGCGGGTGAAGCTCGAGTTCGACGAACGGGGCATCTCGATCCCGTACCCCCAAACCGACGTGCACCTGCAGGGAGGCGGTTCGGCGGGGGACCAGACTGCTGCTTCCGATACGGAAGGACGCTGACCTGCTCGAACTGACCGACCTGCACAAGCGCTACGGCGAGGTCGTAGCGCTCGAGGGGGTCTCGTTCGCCGTCCGGCCCGGACGGATGCTCGGGTTCCTCGGTCCCAACGGGGCCGGCAAGACCACCTCCATGCGAGCCGTGTTCGGGCTGGTGCGCCTGGACTCGGGCGGCGTCCGTTGGCGCGGGGCGGCGATCGGGGAGGCTGAGCGTCGGACCTTCGGCTACCTGCCGGAACAGCGCGGCCTCTACCCCAAGATGAAGATCGGCGAGCAGCTCACCTACTTCGCGCGCCTCCACGGGCTCGAGCGCCGGGAGGCCGAGTCCGAGGCGAAGTCCTGGCTCGAGCGGTTGGGACTCGGCGGTCGCTTCACCAGCAAGCTGGAGGAGCTCAGCCACGGCAACCAGCAGCGGGTCCAGCTCGCTGTGGCGTTGATACACCAGCCGGACCTGCTCGTCCTCGACGAACCCTTCTCCGGGCTCGACCCCATGGGCGTCGACGAGATGGCCTCGGTTCTCAGCGAGCAGGCCGCCCAGGGGACGGCCGTCGTGTTCAGTTCCCACCAACTCGAGTTGGTCGAGGACCTCTGCGACGACGTCGCGATCATCGCCTCCGGTCGAATCGTCCTCCAGGGCGAGGTCGCAGACCTCAAGAGAGAAGCACCGGTCCGGCTCCTCGAAGTCGGTGGCGCCGCCCGCCCCGAGGCGCTGGACCGACTGGCCGGCGTCCACCACCGGAGTCGCGAGCAGGGCCACGAACGGTTCCTCGTCGATGCCGATACCGACCCGGTCGCCCTCCTCGATGCCCTCGGCGGCGCCGAGCACTTCGCCTTCACGCCGCCGTCGCTCGAGGACTTGTTCCGCGAAGCCGTCGGGAACGGGGGTGCCCGATGATCGGTGTCGTCATCGGACGCGAGTACCGCGAACGGGTCCGGTCCAAGGCTTTCATCCTCGCCACCGTCTTCACGGTCCTGATCTTCGGTTCGATCCTCGTGATCCCGTCGATCCTCGCCGACGACGACGAGCCGACCCTGGTCGGGTACACGTCCGAGGCCGGACACGTTATGGACGTCGCCCAAGCGCTCGACGAAGTGCAGGCGGCAGAAGGGCTCGAGGACGACCCGGACGCCATGCCCGAGCTGACCATCGAGGCCGTGGTGCTGACCGACCGGGCCGACGCCGAGCAAGCCGTCGCGTCGGGAGAGGTCGACTTGGCAATGGTCGACGCCTCCACGGCGCTGGTACCGCGGGAGGGCATCTTCGCCTCCTCGGGCGTACCCGGGGTGGTCAGGCAGGCGGCCCGGGTCGTCGCGCTCGAGGAAGTGGTGGCCGACACGGGGATCACGAACGACGAACTCACCGAGATACTCGGTGCCGGTCTCATCGAGGTCGAGTCCCTCGAGGGAGAGGCCGTCGACGAGTCACGCACCATCATCGCCTACGCGGGGATGATGCTGACGTACGTTGCGCTCCTCATGTACGGGACGTGGATGTTGCTCGGCGTCACCGAGGAGAAATCCAGTCGGGTGGTGGAGATCGTCGTGGCGACGATCCGCCCGGCCACGCTCCTTACGGGAAAGGTGATCGGGATCGGGCTGGTGGCCCTGACCCAACTGGTGTTGATCTTCGTCTTCATGGGCGGGCTGCTCTACGCGATGGGCCTGCGCACACCGGACGACCTGGGCGGGGCGGGAGGTGGTGCGTTGGGGGTCACGATCGACGACATCTCCATCGGCTCCGTCCTCATGCTCGTGCTCTGGTTCGTCGTCGGGTTCTCGATCTACAACGTGCTGTTCGCGGCGGTCGGCTCCCTCGTGAGCCGGGTCGAGGATGCCCAGAACGCCAACATCCCGCTCTCGCTCTCCGTCGTGGGCTCCCTCGTCCTGTCGATCTCGACGCTGGGCAACCCCAGCGGCACGGTCGCAATCATCGGTACCTACATCCCGTTCAGCGCCCCGTTCGTCGTCCCCGTCCGATACGCTCTCGGGTCGATCGCCGGTTGGGAGATCCTCCTCTCCCTGGGGATTTCGCTCGTCACGTTCTATCTGCTCACCAGGCTCGCCGGACGCATCTACGAGGGTGCGATCCTTCGGGCCGGAGGGCGCGTGAAGATCCGCGAGGCATGGCGAGGAGACCGATGAACGACGAGTTCAGTTGGGGTGTGGCGACGAGCGCCTATCAAGTCGAGGGGGCGTGGGACGCCGACGGCAAGGGCGAGTCGATCTGGGATCGGTTCGCCCACGATGGGGCGATCTCCGACACCGGCGATGTCGCCTGCGACCACTACCACCGACTCGAGGAAGACCTCGACCTGTTGGTCGAGCTCGGTGTGAACGCCTATCGATTCTCGATTGCCTGGACGCGGGTCATCCCCGACGGGACCGGTGCCGACAACCCGGCCGGCTACGACTTCTATGACCGTCTGGTCGATGGCCTCCTCGCTCGCGGCATCGAGCCTGTCCCGACGCTCTACCACTGGGACCTGCCCCAGGCCCTGGAGGACCGGGGCGGGTGGGAGAGCCGGGAGACGGCCGACGCTTTCGCCGAGTACGCCGAGCGGATGGCATCCCATTTCGCGGGTCGAGTGACCCGTTGGTTGACCCTCAACGAGCCGTGGGTCATGGCATTCATCGGGCACCTCTACGGCACGTTCGCCCCGGGAAAGAGCTCGTGGGACGGAGCGCTCGCGGCGTCCCACCACCAGCTCCTGGGCCACGGTCGGGCCGTGCGCCGGATGCGGGGGGCCGACCCCGCGGCACGGATCGGAATCGCCTTGGACTGCCGCCAGGCCGTCCCGGCGTCCGACTCGGCGGTCGATGCGGCCGCTGCCCGCCACTTCGACGGCTTCCGAAACCGCTGGTTCTTCGACCCGGTGTTCGGGAAGGGGTACCCGATGGACATGCTCGAGGCCTACCGGTCCGAGGGTCGCATCCGGCCGGGGCTCATCCACGACGGCGACCTCGAAGAGATCGCCGCGCCGATCGACTGGCTCGGACTCAACTTCTACACCTCGCTGCGCATCGACGAAGCCCACCGCGAACTCGAATACCTCGAGGGTGACCAAGCCTCGCCGCCGACTCCCGGCCACACCGAGATGGGCTGGCTCATCGATCCCCAGTCGTTCGGTGTGTTCCTCCGAAGGATCAACGACGAGTGGGGTCCGGCCGAGATCGTCGTCACCGAGAACGGCTGCTCCTACGGCGATGGGCCCGACGAGGACGGCCGGGTCCGCGACGACCGTCGTATCGCCTACCTGGACGCCCACATCGACGCGCTCGAATCGGCTCGGGCGGATGGGGTCCCGGTCACCGGGTACTTCGTCTGGAGCTTCCTCGACAACCTGGAATGGTCCAACGGCTATGGCCAGCGGTTCGGGCTCGTGTGGGTCGACCACGCGACCGGACGGCGGGTCCCGAAGGACTCCTTCACCTGGTTCCGGAGCCGGATCTCAGAGTGACCCGAGGAGCTTGCCCTTCGAGGCGAGCCGATCCGCGAGGTGGAGCAAGAAGCGGGCCGCCTCGGTCCCGTCTGCGACGCGGTGGTCGAACGAGAGGGTCAGGTTGACCGTCGGCTCGAACCGGACCTTGCCCTTCTTCGTCCGCCTGGCCCGTTCCGAGAACCGGCCCACTCCGAGGATGCCGACTTCGGGGTGGTTGATCATGGGGACCCCTCCGTCGATACCGAGCGCCCCGAAGTTCGAGACGGTGAAGGTCGATCCGACGAGGTCGGTGGGTGCGATCGACCCGTTCCGCGCCTCGGTGGCCAGGCGACGGAGCTCGGTGTTGAGGTCACCGATACCCATCTGGTCCGCATCCCTGATGACCGGTACCAGCAGGCCGCGATCGGTCGCGGCGGCGAACCCGAGGTGGATCTGGTCGAACCGACGGATGCCCTCGTCCGTGTAGTGCCCGTTGAGGGTCGGTACCTCCCTGAGCGCCGAGATGACGAGCCGGAGCATGACCGCGAACGGTGTGATCGAGTCGTCGGACTCGGCCAGTTCCCCGTGTAGCTCGAGGAGTCCCTTGACCCCGGCCTCGTGCGAGGCGGCCGCTGCTGGGATGGCCCCTGCCGCCTCCATGCGTTCGGCGATGCTCCGTCGAATGCCGCGAACCGGCTCGAGGGTGCCGGTCGGTGGCCTGGCGGGAGCAGTCTCCGCAGCCGGGGCGGGGGGTGCGGCATCTTGCGTCTCTTGCACGGGCCCGTCCGCTGCCGCGAGGACATCGTCACGGGTGATCGTCTCGCCGGGTCCGGTCGGTGGCACGTCCGCGAGATCGACGCCGAGGTCCTTGGCGAGTTTGCGGACCGGTGGCTTCGCCAGGGGCCGGGTGCTCGGGGCCGGCGACGGGGCGGCGGCCGGGGCGGCGGCGTTCCGTCGACGGCGTCCGGAGTCGACGGTGTCCTCGGCAACGCCGTAGCCGACGAGGTTTGGGGAGCGCTCGGTGTCTGCCTCCTTCACCTCCGGTTCGGCGGCCGCAGGCTCGACCTCGGCCGGGGGTTCGCCCGGCTCGGGTTCGTCACCCTCGACCGTGAACGAGATCAATGGTGAGCCGACCTCGAGGATGTCCCCCGCGGCACCGTGCAGCTTGGCGACGATGCCGGCGTACGGTGAGGGGATGACCACCACGGCCTTGGCCGTGGAGACCTCCACGATCTCCTCGTCGAGCGTCACCGTGTCGCCCTCTGCGACTCGCCACTCGAGGATCTCCGCCTCCGTCAATCCTTCACCCAGGTCGGGTAGGTCGAATGTCTCCTGCATCAGTACCCCAGTGATTCGTCGACGGCGTCGAGGATGCGGTCCACGGACGGCAGCCAGCGTGTTTCCAGCAGTGAAGGGGGGTAGGGGGTGTCGGCACCCGTCACCCGAATCACCGGGGCCTCGAGGGCATAGAAGGCCTCTTTCTGGATGCGGGCGGCGATCTCTGCCCCCGGTCCGTAGGAGCGGGCGGCCTCGTGGACCACGACGGCCCGGCCGGTGCGAGTCACGGATTCGACCACCGTGTCCCAGTCGACCGGATCGAGGGATCGGAGGTCGACGACCTCGAGGGTCCAGCCCTCGTCGGCGGCCGCCTCGGCCGCCTTCAGCGCCGTGGGAACCATGGGCCCGTAGGCGATGACCGTCGCCGTCTCGCCCGAGGTACGCACGACGGCGGTGCCGATCGGCTCGGTCTGGACCGGGAGGTGGCCGTCGGCGCGTTCGTAGTAGCGGCGTTTCGGCTCGAGGAAGCAGATCGGGTCGTCGGATTCGATCGATGCCCGCAGCAAGGAGTAGGCGTCCTCCGGGGTTCCCGGCGTGACGACCTTGAGCCCGGCCGTGTGTGCGAGGTAGGTCTCGGGGCTCTCGGAATGGTGCTCGACGGCACCGATGCCGCCGCCGAACGGGATCCGGATCACCATCGGGAGGGTGATGGCCCCCGCCGTGCGGTTCCTCAGCTTGGCGACGTGCGACACGATCTGGTCGAACGCCGGGTACATGAACCCGTCGAACTGGATCTCGACCACGGGGCGCAGGCCGTACATGGCCATCCCGATCGCCGTGCCGACGATGCCCGCCTCGGCGAGTGGTGTGTCGAAGCAGCGATCCGTCCCGTACTTGCGCTGCAGGTCGTCGGTGATCCGGAAGACGCCGCCGAGGATGCCGACGTCCTCGCCGAACACGACGACCCGTTCGTCTGCCGCCATGGCGTCGTGGAGGGCTGCGTTGAGAGCCTCGGCGAGCGAGTAGGAGTCGCTCATCGCTCATCACCCGCGGTGAACGCGGCGGCCTGTCGGAGGAGGTCCACCGGCGGGTCGACGTAGACGTGCTCGAAGACCTGCGACATGGGGACCGGTCCCTCCGCCACCACCTCGGTGCGGATGGCCTTCGACTCGTCGTCGGCGTCCCGGGCGATCCGTTCCAGGTCGGGTTCGAAGAGGATCCCTTCGTCGAGCAGGAGCTGTTCCAGCCGCGCGATCGGGTCCTTGGCCTCCCACTCGGCGACCTCTTCCGGCGGTCGGTAGCGGGTGTCGTCGTCAGCGGTCGTGTGTGGCTTCATGCGGTAGGTGTGGGCCTCGATCAGGGCCGGCCCGCCGCCACTGCGGGCTCGCTCGATGGCGTCCGCGCCCACCCGGAAACTGGCGAGGACGTCGTTGCCGTCCACCCGATAGCCCTTCACCCCGTAGCCGATTCCCTTGTGCGCGATCGACGGGGCGGCGAGCTGGTGCTCGGTGGGTACCGAGATGGCGAACTGGTTGTTCTGGACCACGAACACGACCGGAGCATTCCAGACCGCGGCGAAGTTGAGCGCCTCGTGGAAGTCACCTTCGGATGTGCCGCCGTCGCCGATGAAGGCGAGCGTGACAAGGTCGTCGCCGCTGAGTCTGGCGGCGTGGGCGTACCCGACCGCGTGCAGGAGGTGGGTGGCGATCGGGATGGAATGGGGTGCGACCTGGTACTCGGACGGGTCGTAGTGACCCATCCAGACGCCCTTGTACTGCAGGAGGAGGTCGCCGAACGGGACGCCGCGGACCGTGGTGATGCCGTGCTCCCGGTATGAGGGGAACGCCCAATCGCGCAGACCCATCGCCCAGGCGATACCGACCTGGGCGGCCTCCTGGCCGCGACACGAAGCCCAGACCCCGAGTTGGCCCTGGCGTTGTAGCGCCATCGCCATCGTGTCCAGGGTTCGGGTGCGGACCATGTCCCGGTACATCCCGACCAGGTCACCCGGTGTGAGGCCCAGGTCACCGACGGACCCGGAGAGGGAGCCGTCGGCGTCGAGTAGTTGCACCGGTTCGGGCGGTGGCAGCAGGCTGGTCGGATCGGTCACGGACATGGCTCCTCGGGTGGCGGAGTCGGGCACCTGGCCCGCGGGGTGTGCGGGTCGTCGGTCCATGGAATCGTACGCGCCGATCGTCGTCACGGTCAGGGGTTCCTCGGCGAGGCATTGCAGGGCTTGGGCGATCGGGGTGTTCGGGGGTGTTCGGTGCCGACCGATCGCCGGTCAGCGGCTCCGGAAGGGGTCGGCAGCGTCGCGGACCCCGAGGCCGATGAGATACCAGGCCCCGGAGAAGGCGGCGATGGAGCCGGCTCCGGCGAGGAGGGCCTCCCACGGGACGCCCTCGCGGTTGGCGGGCGGTAGCGACATCGCCCAGAAGACGATGGAGCCCCAGTTGTGCCGCGTGTCGGTGAATCCCAAGAACGACACGAAGCCGTCGGCGATGATCGCCCCCGACACCCCCACCAGCACCGACAGGGCTGCCACCGGCACGAGGTGGGGCATGAGGTGGGTGGCGATGAGGTGGCGGCTGCCGCCACCGGCGACCCGGGCCGCGTCCATGAACGGCATCGACATGATGGTGAGCGCCCGGGTCCGCACGATGATCGCCGTGGCACCGAGGCCGGCGATGAT
>JAHEFX010000151.1 GCA_024639975.1 bacterium | reverse complement strand
TGCGGGAAGAGCCACCCGACGATCGCCGCCGAGCCGAGTAGCCCGAGCGAGATGAGCACCGCTGCGAGCGTGTACACGCCCAGGTTCGAGCGCTCACGCTGCTTGCGCTGTCTCGGGGGACGGGGCTCACGCGGCTGCTTCGGGGGACGGGGCTCACGAGGGGGCCTGCCCCCACCACCCGACGACTCCGTCGTGTGGGGTTCAGCGGGCGCTGCCCTCGATCCGCCCATGGACGACTGGAAGAGGATCACGCCGACCGCCACCAGGGCGAGGGCGACGAGCACACCACCGTCGATGTTCGTGGCGGCGCTCAGGAGCGCCAGACCGCCGACCACGCCGAGGAGCGCACCGCCCCACTTCCCGGGGGAGTCCATCTCGCCGAAGATCCGCTCGGCGGGGGACTCGTCCTCCGACTCGTGCGGCATGAAGGCGATCAGGGCCAGGTAGAGGATGAACCCGATGCCCGCGGGGCCCAGCAGCAGGAAGAAGATCACCCGGACCAGCCAGGTCGGGATGGCGAAGTAGTCCGCCAACCCGGTGGCCACGCCGGCGATCCACCGCCCGTCGTCGATGCGCTCGAGGCGCCTTTCGTAATACGTGGGTTCCTCGGTGGCGCCACCGCCGTCTGCGGCACCCGGGTCGGGGGCTTCTTCCACCACCACGCCCTCCGTTCCTTCTGTTCCCTCCATTTTGGCTATGCCTCCTTCGTTGGATTGGTTTCTCTGGGTCCGAACCACTGTTGGACCAAGGACTGTTCGTCGGCCTCGTGCGGGATGACGATTGCGAGCAACGCGTAGATCAGGATCCCCGAGCCGCCGGCCGTGACCGCGATGAGCAGCACGATCCGTGCGAACCAGACGGGGAGATTCAGGTACTGGGCGAATCCGGTGGCGACGCCGGCGATCCAGCGTCCTTCATCGACTCGTTCCAGTCGCTTCCGGTTTGGTGTCGACGTGGTGTCCTCGGACGCCTCGACGTCGATCACGTCTTGGGGGGTTGTGTCTTGCATGGCCCCATCTGACCAAATGTGGGGGCCGGCGACCATTGGGGGTCCCCCTCCGGGAACCCCGAGGCATCAGGGGGTCCTCAGGGTTCCCCCTGATTGTCCGGATCGGCGACCCCTGCGACCATGTGGGCATGATTCCTCCCCTCGAGCAGCGCCCGGACCCGTCGCTGATGGCGATCTTCAGGCCCCGCCGGTCCAAGACGGACCGGCAGATCGCCGGTGTCGCCGGCGGCTGGGCGGAGCAACTCGGCTTGTCGCCGCTCATGGTGCGGGCCGCGATCGGTGCCTTGGCTGCAGCCGGTGGGCTCGGGATCGTCGTCTACCTGGTCGCCTGGGCCATCGTCCTCGATTCGGAGAAGGTGGTCGAGGTGCCGGCCCGGCCGGCCAACGCCCGGGAGAAGCTCTCGCTGGTGCTCCTCTTCTTGGGAACCCTCTTCGCCATGCGAGGACTCGGCATCTGGTTCGGAGACGCCATCGCCTGGCCGGCGGTGTTCCTCATCGTCGGCATCGCCGCCGTGTGGGATCGGGACCAGGGCGTGCTCGGGTGGGGCATCTCCAATGAGCGTCCGAAGTTCGGCCAGGTCCTCGTCGGTATCGGCCTCATGGTCGGGGGGATCGTCATCCTCGTCCAGGTCGGGCCGAGCGGCCTCCAAGAGGTCGGCGGGTTCATCCTGGGTGCCGTCGTCATCTTCGGGGGCGCAGCCCTCGTGTTCGGCCGCTGGGTCTACCTCCTCGCCACCGACCTGACCGACGAGCGATACGAGCGGGTCCGTTCGGAGGAGCGGGCGGAGATGGCAGCCCACCTCCACGATTCCGTCCTCCAGACCCTCGCCCTCATCCAGCGGACCGACGACCCCAAGAAGATGGTCACGTTGGCCCGCCGTCAAGAGCGCGAGCTGCGGGACTGGCTCTACACCGCGGGTGGCGAGGACGACGAAACCCTCGGGTCGGCCCTCCGGGCGGCGGCCGATCGGGTCGAGGCGTCGACGGATGTCCCGGTCGAGGTCATCTCGGTCGGTGATGCCCCGCTCGACGAAACCCTCCGGGCCCTCGTGGGGGCCTCGGGCGAGGCAATGACCAACGCCGGCAAGCACTCGGGAGCCGATCGGGTCTCCGTCTACGCCGAAGTCGGCAACGGCCAGGTGGAGGTGTTCGTGACCGACTTCGGGAACGGCTTCGACCCCGAGTCGATCAACGGCGACCGGCGGGGCATATCGGACTCGATCGTCGGCCGTATGGAGCGCCACGGGGGATGGGCGCATATCGAGTCGGAGCCGGGAGAGGGGACCGAGATCACCCTGACCATGCCACACAAGCCGATACCGGAGCCAGCCGAATGAGTGTCCGCCTCTACCTCGTCGATGACCATCGCCTCTTCGTTTCGGGTGTCCGGGCCGAGCTGGAGGAGCCGTTCGACGTCATCGGGGTCGCCACCGACGTCGACGACGCCATCACCGCGATCCGCGACCAGGAGCCGGAGGTCGTGCTCGTCGACGTCCACATGCCCGGGGGCGGGGGTCTGGCCGTCGTGACGAACGTGCTCGAGACCCATCCCGACGTCGCCTTCCTGGCTTTGTCGGTCTCCGACGCACCCGAGGACGTGATCGCGATGATCCGCGCCGGGGCCCGTGGCTACGTCACCAAGTCGATCGGCCCCGACGAGCTCGCCGATGCCGTGCGACGGGTCGCGGCCGGCGATGCCGTCTTCTCGCCCCGCCTGGCCGGTTTCGTGCTGGACGCTTTCGCCGGTACCCCGGCGACCACCGGCGACGAGGAGCTCGACGACCTGACGCCCCGGGAACGAGAGGTGCTGCGGTTGATCGCCAGGGGCCTTCCCTACAAGCAGGTCGCGCGACGCCTCGACATCTCCATCAAGACCGTCGAATCACACGTGTCGTCCGTGCTGCGAAAGCTTCAACTGTCGAGCCGCTACGAGCTCGCCCGATGGGCGTCGGAGCACCGCATCGTCTGACCGGGAGGTCCTACTCCTCGCGGGCTACCACTGTCGCGCCGAAGACGGTTGCCCCGGTGAGGTGGATGGTGCCCTCGGGATGCTCCGGGACGTCGCCGCCCACTCGCTCCAACGAACCGGCCAGGACCGTTTGCTCGGACAGGACGGTCCAACCCTTCGGGATGCGAATGGTGGTCTGGCCCATGAGCGTGAAGACGTTGACCCCGGCACCGGTTGTCGAGAGCGCTGCGTCACGGAGATCGATCTCGCTCGACCCGTAGAGCGTTGTGATCCCGGCTCGCCGCAGGGCACTGGCGGTGGTGCCGAAGATCGACTCCTCCATCACCGTCGTGACGTCGAACTCGTCGCCATTGGTGTCCCGGTCGTCGGGAAGGAACCTCTGCGCCACCTTCGCCCCGAGCAACAGCAAGACGTTGACGACGATGATCTTCTTGATGATGCCGAAGATGAATCGCACTGTGACCTCCTGATGAGACCCGGAGGCTAGTGGCGGTTCGAACCGGCGATTCCGGGTCGGCGGTACCATCGCCGGAGAGCGATCCGCCAGGAGGCCTTCCCGTGACCGAAACCCGCCACATGGCAGAGCTAGCCGCAGTCGGACAGTCCGTTTGGCTCGACTACATCCGCCGGGACCTGACGACGTCCGGTGAGCTCGAAGGCCTGGTCGCCGACGGCCTGCGGGGCATGACCTCGAATCCGACGATCTTCGAAAAGGCCATCGGCGGCTCCGATCTCTATGACGAGGAGATCGCCGCCTTCGCGTCTTCGCATCCCGACGC
>JAHEFX010000063.1 GCA_024639975.1 bacterium | reverse complement strand
AGCACGATCCGGTCACCGTCAAAGGCCGGGACGGCACCCGCCGGGCTGAGGCCCTTCGCCGTGCAATGCACGTGCAGCCGCCCCGGACTGGTGGGGATCGTTCCCTCGTCGAGGACGATCTCCGCCTCGGTGATCCGCTGGACATAGCCGAGTCGGACCACGTCCTCGACAGTTCGGAGTTTCGCCAACTCGTTGTCGCTGATGGTGGCCCCGCGGTACACCTCCGGCTCCACGGCAGGATCGATGCGGACGAGTAGCCCCTCCGCTTCCGATCGTGCGAAGAACTCCTCTGTGGACGCCGCCGTCGCCGCCACCTCGACCGACCGCGACCAGCCGTCGATGGTGGTCGGGAGGCCCCTGCCGGGTTGGAAGAACCGACGCGGGGTGAGCCAGGGGTCCCGGGGGCGAATCCAGGTGATGGCGTCCGGCTCGACTCCACGATCAAGCAAGTGGATGACGGTGTCCTGAGCCGTCTTTCCGGCGCCGATGACGACGTACCCGTCGGGGGGCGGCGGCCCTGCGTCGACCTCACCAGCCGGCACGAGGCGGATGCCGTCGGCCACCTCGAACCGAGGTGGACTCGTGGCCGGGACCTCCGCTTGGAGGCGGGTGGCATCGACGACCTTGGTCACATCGACGTCCTGCTCCTCCCCCGAGGCAACTCGGATCCGGCGGCCGCCGAGGTAGTCGGTCTCGCCGAGGAACTCGACCTGGCCAGTCCCCCGGAGCTTCTCCAGGACTGCGTCGTAGTAGGCGACGATCTCGTCGCCGGATGCGCGCTCACCGAAAGCCTCGTCGGGTGACTCGAGGTCGGGGCCTCCGCCGCCCAACGGCATCGACGCGACGCCGTAGCAAGCGCTCGGCTGGTGGAGACGGACGAAGGGGTACGCGTCACGCCAGTGCCCGCCCGGGCCGTCTCGGCGGTCGACCATCAGCACCGTGGCGCCTGTGTCGGCGATGAGTGTGTCGACGAAGGCCATACCGGTGGCGCCTGCACCGACCACGAGATAGTCGGCTCTCGGTGTTCCTGGCATCTCGGCGACGCTACTTCGTTCGATCTCAACCAGCCCCCCTCCCACTCGCTGCGCTCGTGGGACCCATCCCCCCTGGCGGGGGGATCTCTCCATCAGCCCTTCAGGTCACGTCGCCGGAACGCCGGGATCGCCAGGAGGACCGGGACCACGAACGTGGCCGCCAGCACCAAGGCGTCACCCCACTGCATCCCTTCCACCAGGGGGTCACCGCCGAGGAAGTAGTGATAGGGCGACAACTGGACCCAGGCCTCCGTGTCGGGGTTCACCCCGAGGAAGGCAAAGGCGAAGTAGGCGACCGCCACCCAGGCGGTGGTCGCCCAGGAGGAGATCGACGTCTCCCCCGTGGCTGCCGAGAGCAGTAGGGCAAAGCCGCCGAAGCCGAGAATCAACAGCGAGCCGAGCAGCGAGGTGGCGGCGATCACCCCGATTCCCATGTCGATACCGCCCATCAGTACGCCGAGCCACGTGCCGAGGAAGGTGACGAGCCCGAACGCGAATCCGAACGCCACCATGACCCAGGCCTTGGTCACGACGATCTTGCTCCGGTCCATCGGACTGGACAACAGGAGACCCATCGTGTGGTCCCGCTCCTCGCCGGCAATGGCCCGAGACCCCATCGAGATCATGAGGACGGCGCCCGCGATCGGCATCGTGATCGCAAAGATCTCAGCCTGGAAGAAGCCCTCCACCGTGCTCATGTCCGTGCCGCCGATCATGGCGACGAGGACATCCGGGAAGCTGCTGAACGCCGCCCACGTCTCGTCCGGCACGAGGGCATACAACGGCCCCATGAGGATCGAGACGTAGAACATGATCGCCCCCGTGATGATCAGCATCCCTTGGTGGTCGGAGACCGTCTTCATCGCCAGTCCCGAAACGCGTGCGGAGCCGGCGATCTTCTCGGCGACGGCCGCGGTCCTCGGGTTGTCGCGCAGTCGGTCGATCAGCGTCCGCTTCGTCCCCTTCGACCTCAGGTCACGGCGATTCACCCCTACGAAACCGAACGCCAGGAAGGCAAGAGCGGCACCGCCGAGGATGGCCATGTGCTCCCAGTCGATCCCATTCAGCGTCGGGTTCGATCCGTTGAAGTAGTACCACGGGAAGACCCGCTCCCACCCGTCGAGTTGCTCGATGAAGGGGAGGATCGACGTACCGAGGTAGCCCACCATCATGATCGTGACGGACACGCCAGACGCCGTCTGCGGGTTGCCGGTCCACGCCCCGACCATGAGGGCGAGGAACCCGTAGAACAAGGCGCTCACGGTCATGTGGAACACCATCGCCCCGACCCGCATGTCGGCGATCTCGATACCGAGTACCTCTGGCGTCCACAGCCCGGCCGCCCACATCACCAGACCGCCGATGAACAGCAACAGCACGACCGACGCCGCCTTCGCCGCCAGGACCCGACTACGGCTGACCGGGTTCCCCAAGAGGATGCCGATCGTGCCGTTTCGCTCCTCGCCGGCGATGGAGGCCGAGCCCATGGAGATGGCGAGGCCCGCCAGCGTCAACGCGCCCATGAACGAGTAGATGGCCCCGAACGCGAGCGATGCCACGTCGGCGCCTTCCGGGACCCCGAACAACTCGAGGAAGACCGGCGGCAGGGAGTCGTAGAGCGAGACGTCGATGTCCCGATAGACCGCCATGGCGAACAAGAGCATCAGCCCGATGGAGACCGACCCGAGCAGCATCCCGAGCGTGCGGTCCCGATTGGTCTTCATGAAGACATTGGCGAGCATCAGGCTTCACTCCCCTCGTAGTACGTGAGGAAGATCTGCTCGAGGTCGGCTTCCTGGCTGGAGACGTCGACCAGGGTGCCGACGTCGGCCGCTGCCCGGAGCAGGTCGACGAGGTTGCCGCCGTAGGACATCCGCACATGGTGATTCGTCGCCTGCACGTCGGTCACACCGTCCATCGCCTCGAACACGGACGTCTCGACCGAACCCTCGAAACGCAGCTCGACGGAGCGGATGGCCTTCGAGCGGAGGTCGTCGACCGAGGACACCTCGACCAGGTAGCCCTCACGAATGACCCCGACCCGGTCGGCGACCGCCTGGACCTCCGACAGGGTGTGCGAAGAGAGGAAGATGGTTCGTCCCTCGGACGCAACCTCGCGCATCATCCGCTGGAACTCCCGCTGGACCAGCGGGTCGAGGCCGCTGGACGGCTCGTCCATGACGATGAGCTTCGGCTTGTTCATGAAGGCCTGGATGAGCCCGACCTTCTGGCGGTTGCCCGACGAGTAGTCCCCCACCTTCGGCGAGAGGTCGGCCTGCAGTCGCTCGGCAAGCTCCTCCACGTACGACCAGTCGACGCCACCACGGAGGTTGGCGAAGTACTTGATCGTGTCCCGGCCGGTCAGGCGCGGGTACATGGTCAGGTCCGACGGCAGGTAGCCGATGTGGCGGCGGATCTCCACGGCGTCGGCGTGGCTGTCGAGCCCCACGACCTTCGCCGAGCCGCGGGTCGGTCGGATCAGGTCGAGGATCGTGCGGATCATCGTGGTCTTCCCGGCCCCGTTGGGGCCCAGGAATCCGAACACCTCACCCGTCTCGACCTCGAGGTCGAGCTCGTTGAGCGCCTCGACATCGCCGTAGTGCTTCGTCAGGCCTTCGGTGAGGATGGCGGGATCGGTCATAGGGTCTCCGTTTCTCTGGCGACGGTCTCAAAGGCCTGTCGGGCCACGGCAGCGAACTCTTCGGTGAAGATGCCTTCACCGAGGATCTCGAGCGCCGGTCCGGCGTACCCGACGAGGTCCGCCGGTTGGGTGTTCGGGTCGGTGAGGTCGATGTCCAGGAGTCGCTTGGCGTGGTGATGGAGCACGAGCGAACCCAAGGAGAAGAGGGTCATGACGCGGGCTCGTCCTGCCGGATCGGCCGACGGTCGCAGCGATCCGGCCGCCACCCCCTTCTCGAAGTACTCCTCGGCGTCCGCGACGATCGCGTCGACGAGATTGGCCGATGCCCGAGAGTCCTCGGCGAGCATGCGAGCCAAGTACGCAGGTAGGTGGTGGTCATCGAACGACCGGATGGCGCCGACCAGGTCCACGCCGGGCCCTCCGCCCATCGCCTCGCTCTTCTGGGCGTGGATGGCCGCGATGACGTAGGCGTCGCAGGTCTCGCGGAGCCCATCCATCGACCCGAAGTGGTGGATCACGAGCGCCGGGGACACGCCCGCCGCCTCGGCGACCTTGCGAGCCGTAGCCCCGCCACCCTCGGCAGCGAACACCTCGATGGCTGCATCGCGGATCCTGGCCTTCGTCGATCGGTCATCGACTGAACTCATGTTCAGTAGTCTAAACATTTGTTCAGGCTTGGTCCAGACACTCCCCTCCCCGGTAGTCGAACGGCCATTCGTAACCTCGGCCCATGAGCGTGGTCGGGCAGGTACTGAAGTGGTTGGGGGTGGCACTGGGCATCCTCGTGGTCGGCATCGTCGGCTGGGTGGTGGTCGACGGATTGCTGAGCGATGGCTCGGCTGAGAACACGAACGTGACCTTCGCCGGGACAGACGGCACCGAACTCGCCGGCTACCTGGCCACACCCGACGAACCGGGCCCCCACCCGGCAGTCCTCCTCATCCACGAATGGTGGGGCCTCAACGAGATGATGCCGGTCATGGCCGAGGCGCTCGCCGACGAGGGATACGTCGTCTTCGCCGCCGACGCCTACCGGGGTGATGTCACCGCGACCGTGCCGAGGGCGCTCTGGCTGAGGCTCACCACGCCCGAGGACCAGGTCCGCTCCGACCTCGATGACGCCCTTGCCTGGCTCGGTACTCGGGACGACGTCGATCCGGATCGAATCGCCTCGATGGGATTCTGTTTCGGCGGCGGCGAGTCGCTCCAACTGGGCCTCCGCCAGTCGGAGGACCTCGCCCTGACCATCGTGTACTACGGGGCGCTCGTGACCCAGCCCGATCTACTCGCCCCTTTGGTCGACGCGCAGCCGGTTCTTGGCGTGTTCGCCGAAGAGGACCAGCAGATCTTCGTCGACGACGTGCTCGAGTTCGAGGCGGCGCTGACCAGCCTCGACATCGACAACCAGGTCACGATCTACCCCGGCGTCGGCCACGCGTTCATCGACGAGGAGAACTTCAACCAGCCGGGCATCGCCGGTGACGCCTGGCAGGAAGCTGTCGACTTCCTGGCAGCCAACCTCCGCGACCGCTGATCACGCCAGCGAGTCGACGGCCTCCTGTACGAGGTCGGCCAAGCGGGGGGCTCCCACCTCGACCGAGTGGTACCTGGCGTGGCGCATCGGCTGGGGTACCTCGATGATCCGTCCGAGGTCGATCGGCGTGCCGGTCACGACCACGTCACAGGGGACCGCCGCAATGGTCGCCGCCAACTCCTCCAACTGATCGGCGCCATAGCCCATGGCCGGGAGCACGGACCCGATGTGCGGGTACTGCTCGTACGTGCCGGCAATCGACCCGACGGCATGGGGCCGGGGGTCGACGATCTTGCCGCCAGCTGCTTTTACGGCCACCGTCCCTGCCCCGTACGGCATGCCACCGTGGGTGATGGTCGGTCCGTCCTCGATGACGAGCACCCGGGCGCCGGCGAGGTCCGGGCCGGGGTCGAGCTTCACCGGCGACGCCGTGTGTAGGACCTCGGCATCGGGGTTCAGCCAGGCGATCCCATCCTCGACCTCGGCGATCCGCTCGGGGTCGACGGAGTCGACCTTGTTGATGATCACGACGTCGGCCATCCGCAGATTCACTTCACCCGGGTGGTGGCTCAGCTCATGACCGGGACGCAGGGCATCGAGCACGGTGATGAACAGATCGGGCCGGTAGAACGGGTAGTCGTTGTTGCCGCCATCCCAGACGATGACGTCCGACTCGGCCTCCGCCGCCCGGATGATGCCTTCGTAGTCGACGCCTGCCCAGGTCAGCAGGCCTTCTTCCACCGGTGCCTCGTACTCCTCCCTCTCCTCGATGGTCGGGTCGGAGGCATCGATGTCGGCGAGGGTCTCGAACCGCTGCACCTGCATCCGTTCGAGTGCGCCGTATGGCATCGGGTGACGAATCAGTGAGACCTTGAGACCCGCTTCGGTGAGCATCCGCCCGATGAGCCGGCTCGTCTGGCTCTTGCCCGATCCGGTCCGGGCTGCGCAGACGGCGATGACCGGCTTCGTGCTCTCGACCATGGTCCGATTGGGGCCGGTGAGGCCGAAGTCGGCACCGGCGGCGAGCACGGTGGAGGCCTTGTGCATGACGATCTCGTGGGCGAGGTCGGAGTAGGCGAACAGGACCCGATCGACCCGCTCCCGAACGATCAGGTCGGCCAGCTCCGACTCGTCGACGATCGGGATGCCGTCGGGGTACCGGGGCCCCGACAACACCGGCGGATAGGTGCGCCCGGCGATGCCGGGGATCTGCGTGGCGGTGAACGCCACCACTTCGACGGAGGGGTCATCCCGGTAGGCCACGTTGAAATCGTGGAAGTCCCTACCTCCTGCCCCCATGATCACGATCCGCTCTGCCATCAAGACTC
The DNA here is from genome assembly GCA_024639975.1 of bacterium. Classification (GTDB taxonomy): domain Bacteria; phylum Actinomycetota; class Acidimicrobiia; order Spongiisociales; family JAENVV01; genus JAHEFX01. The sequence goes on along the minus strand of JAHEFX010000063.1, from coordinate 6,176 downwards.
CTTGCGTGTCTGGGCCGAGTCTGCCCGAACCACGGCGAGGCAGGGCCGGGACGGGTAGCGTGGCGGTGCCCAGCCAAGGGAGAGCGAGTGAACTGTCCCGTCTGCGGACACGAGAACCAAGCCGAAGCGAAGTTCTGCTCCAGCTGTGGGAACTCGCTCGCCGTCACCTGCCCGAGCTGTTCGACCGTCTCCCCCGCTGGAACAAAGTTCTGCAACAACTGCGGGACCAGCCTTCAGGTCGATCTCGCCCCACTCCCATCCGAAGACGACGCGCTCGCACGTCTGATCCCGCCGGAGATGATGGCGAAGCTCAAGTCGGCGAGGTCGGGCCAGGCCATGGCCGGCGAGCGCCGCACCGTCACCATGCTCTTCGCCGACATCAAAGGATCGACGTCGGCCGCCGAGCAGATGGACCCCGAGGAGTGGGCGGACCTCATCAACGCCGCCTTCGAGAAGCTCATCGAGCCGATCTACCGCTACGAAGGCACCCTGGCCCGATTGTTGGGAGACGCCGTGCTCGCCTTCTTCGGAGCACCGATCGCCCACGAAGACGACCCCACCAGGGCCATTCGGGCCGGCCTCGACATCATCGACGGCATGGGGGCAGCCAAGGCCGACATCCTCGATCGCTACGGCGTCCCAATCGACGTGCGCGTCGGGATCAACACAGGCCTCGTCGTCGTCGGCGAGGTGGGTTCGGACCTCCGCGTCGAGTACACCGCACTGGGCGACGCCATCAACGTCGCCGCCCGCATGGAGCAGACGGCCGAGCCCGGCACGATCCAGGTCTCCGAGCGGACCTTCGACCTGACCCACGATGCTTTCGTCGCCGAGGACCTGGGCCTCGTCGAGGTCAAGGGAAAGGCCGACCCGATCCGCACCTACCGCCCCACCGCCTACGTGGGCGGGGCGACCGGCATCGCCGAGCACGGCCTCTTCGGCCGTGATGCCGAGCTCGAACGACTCATGGAGACCCGACGCCGCCTCGATGCGGGGACCGGGTTCCTCGTCTCGCTGATCGGTGAGGCCGGGCTCGGCAAGTCGGCCCTGCTGCGCGAGTGGGAGCGACGAAGCCTCGATGAGGTCAGCGTTGCCCGCACACCCTCCGACGAGGGAGCGATCGCCGCCATGACCGGGGCGAGCCAGTCCTACGACGCCTCGAAGCCGCTGTCGGGTTTCCGCAACGTCCTCGAGCGCTGGTTCGCGTTCGACGGAGTCGATGACTTCGACAAGATCGTCGCTGCCACGACCGACATCGACTTCCCCGACCTCCCGGCGCTGCTGGGGCATGTGACCGGCATCGACCTACCCGACTCGGCGAAGGGCTTCGTGGACGGCCTGGAGCCGCCGGTCCTCCTCGGACGGGCCCGAGCGGCGGTCGTCGCCTACATCACCGCTGAGGCGCAGCGCAGGCCGTTGATCGTGGCATTCGAGGACCTCCACTGGTCGGACGACCTGACCGTCGACCTGATCGCCGACCTCCTGCCCGTGACCGATTCGGCACCGGTCGGACTCGTGTTCGCCATGCGGCCCTATCGCGATGACCCCTCATGGAGGGTCCATGAACGGGCCGAACGGGACCATTCCCACCGATACCAACGCGTGGATCTCACCCCGCTCGCCGACGAATCCGTGGCCGCCCTCCTCACCGATTTGGTGGGCGAGCTCGACCTCGACGAGGACGAACTGGGCAAGGTCCTCGAACGATCCGCAGGAAACCCTCTCTTCGTGGAGGAGATCGCCTCCTCGCTCGGCGGCGGGGGCACGATTGAAGGCGTCCCCGACAGCCTGTCGGGCGTACTGGCGGCCCGTCTCGACCGTCTCGACGAACGAGCTCGCCTCGTGGCCCAGGTCTCATCCGTACTCGGCACCGAGTTCCGCCGGGACACGATCGCCGCACTCGTGACGGGCGAGGACCTGTCGAGCACGATCACCGAGCTGCTCCGCGAGGGTGTGTTCATCGAGAGCCGGAACACACCGGGCCGGCTCCAGTTCCGCCACGCCCTCCTCCAGGACGCCGCCTACGAATCGGTGCTCCTCAAGACCCGCCGGCGCCTCCACGGCGAGGTCGCCAGCCACCTCGAAGCCGTCACACCCGACGACGTACAGGACATCGCCCGCCATTTCGTCGCCGCCGAGGACTTCGAGCAGGCCTTCCCACACCTCGTCGCCGCCGGCAATCACGCCACCCGCGCCATGGCTCTGGCCGATGCCATTCGGGACTTCAAGCTCGCCCTCGACAAGGCCCCCGCGGACGCCGACGCCGAGCTACTCGAGCGAGCCCACGTCGGGCTGGGCGAAGCCTATGCCCTACTCCCCGACCTCTCCGAGTCGGCGGCGGCGTTCCAACGGCTCTTCGAGTATGGCGAGCGGGAGGAGCGGCCGACGGCACAGGTGGCCGCGCTCAACCACCTCGGGTTCACGACCGCCACCGTCGGCGGTGACCTGGCACAGGCCAACGAGTACCTGAAGCAGGCCAAGATCCTCGCCGAGAAGGTCGGCGACGAGCGGGGCCTCATCGAGTACCACATGAACGCCTGCATGGTCGCCTCCTTCGATGGCGACCCCATGGCCGCCGTCGAGCACGACCAGAAGACGGCCGAGCTCGGTGAGGCCCTCGGCGACGACCGCATCCGCGTGGAAGGCCTTCGGCGCCGGGCCATGAATCAGGCCCTCGTCCTCGACTTCGACCAATCCCAGAAGTCCCTTGAACTGGCCCTGGCGGCTGCCGACGCACTCGGCTCCGAGCGGCTGGTCGCCGAACTCCAGGTGCTCGGTGGGGGTCTCGTCCAGTACGGGCGCGGCCAATACCACGACTGCATCGAGACCATCAGCGCCCAACTCGACGTCCTCGAGCGTTTCGCCTCGTTCGACCTGCCGATCAGCCATGCGTTCCTCGCCTCCTGCCATCTCGAGCTGGGTGCGATCGAAGCGAGCCTCGCCTCCTCCGTGGAGACCATCCGGACGGCCGAGGGCGGCGGCCAAACCTTCACGGCCAACCTCGGCAGGGCCGGAATGGCCTCCGTATACGCCATCGCCGGACTGGATGTCGAGGCGAACCGACGTCTCGCCGAGACCGTCGTCGGCCAGGGGCCGATGGGCGACTACTTCGCCTCCATGACCTGGTACGACGTGGCACTGGCCCGCCACCACCTGGGCGACCCCGAGGGAGCGATCGACGCCTACAACGAAGGACTCGCTGCACCCGCGGTGACGCAGTACCTCGATCGGACCCGGTTGCTCGCCGGCCTCGCCTCGGCCCTCGTGGACACCGGCGACCTCGAACGCGCCGAGACGATCCTCGCGGAGGCCGACGAATTCCTGGCCGTCCAGGACTTCCACGCCCACGACGCCCACATCGCGCTTTCGAAGGGACGCCTCGAAACCGCAAGCGGTAGCGCCGCTGCGAAGGAGTCCCTGACCACTGCGCTCGCCATTGCCGACAACGGGGAACTGCGGTGGGTTGGTCTCCAGGCGGCCTGGGCCCTCGTGGCGGTGGATGCCCTGCCGGCCGAGGCGGCGAGTGGAAGGGCCGAGGCGATCGCCTCCGGCATCATCGATGAAACGCTCGGTGAGTCGTTCCTCTCCCGCTGGTCGGACCCGGCCAAAGCCGCGACCTAGACGGGCTTCGCCGCCGGTCCGGTCCGCAGACCGACGACGCCGGCGACGCCGGCGATCGCCACGATGGCAAGCCCGCCGAGCAGATACAGCGTGTCGGCACCCCAGGTCGACAGGATCGGTCCGGCTGCCAAGCCGCCGACGGCGGCTCCCACCCCGGTCGATGACGCGGCGAACAGACCTTGGGCAGTGGCCTTTCGGCCGGCCGGGGCATGGGCGTCGGCGTACGCCACCGCCGCCACCCACATCAACACGAATGTCAGGCCATGGCTCAGCATCCAGAACATGACCACGCCGACAGACCCGGCAAAGGACATGGCGACGAACCTGGCGCCGGTGAAGAGCACGGTCGCCAGCAGCAGCGTGAAGGGTCGCAGCGCCGCGAGGAACCTGTTGCCCCAGAACAGCACCGGTACCTCGCAGATCGTCCCCAAGAAGATCGCCAGGCCGATCGTCGACGCCGTCGCTCCCAGAGCCTGCATGAAGGGGTAGGTGTAGGCGGCCGCGAGCACGAACCCGATCCCGCCCGCCACGCCCACGCTGGCGAACACCAGCCAATGGGGCTCGCGCAGCATCGCCGCCAAACCGGCATCGCGCCCGTCCTCGGGCGAGCCGGTCTCGGTGAACTCGAGTCGTCGGATGAACACCAGGGCGATGCCCAGGACTGCGGCTGATGCATAGAAGCTCGTCGTGACCCCGGATCCCTCGGCGATGATCCCCCCGACCCAGGCAAAGCCGGCGAAGCCGAGGGTCCCACCAACCCGAACCCTGCCGTACATGTGCTTCTCGTCGCCGAGCATGTGCATCGTCGCCGTGTCCGTGAACGAGACGAACGGCGAGGTGGCGACGTTGAACATCAACAGCACACCGAGCACCGCCCAGAACTCCACAGCGACGGTGAGCAGCACGGTGAGAGCGATGGCCACGAGGCCCAGTGAGACCCAGATCCTGCTGTGACGACCGGTCCGGTCGGCGAGGCTCGTCCACAGAGGAGCCCCGAAGGTGGAGATGATGGGCGGGAGGCCGGTGAGCAGGCCGATCTGGACGCCACCAAACCCGAGGTCGCCGTAGTGGACGACCAACAGGGGCATCAGGAGGGCGAACGCACCGAACCCCCAGAAGTTGGCCATCAACGGCAAGAACCTGCGCAACGCCCTCTCCTGGGTTCGGGAGCTCGGGAAGTGTGGCAGGCCAGCGGCCCGAAGGCCGGTCAAGCGAGCCAGACGACCTCGTAGGGATCGAGCTCGAGGTCGCCCTTCCGGATCTGGCCCGAAAGCCGGTCGACCCTCGCGTCCGCCAGACCCAGCTCGGCGAGCCGCTCCGCCCGCACCGCTTGCCGGTGCGGGGTGACGTTGGCAAGAGCCACGAGCAAGCCTGCGTCACCAGCGCGCACCAAGCAGAACACATGGTCGTTGCCCGAGTGCACCGGCTCGGTGGAGGACTCTGCATGGAGCTCGGGGGAGGCCGCTCGGGTCGCCATGACGCCGGCGATCGTCGAGAACACGCGCCCGGCTCGCGTGTCGGGGTCGGACCGGCGCGCCACGTCGACATCCGGCAGGGAGGGTCGGTGGACCCAGCGCGTGTCCTCGACCGCTAGAGGGTCCGAGTGGTCGTTGACCAGCCCCAATTCGTCCCCCGACCAGATGAGTGGGATGCCACCGTGGGCCGCAGCGAGCGCGTAGAGGAGCCGGATGCGGGCGAATGCCAGATCTTCGGCCACGGCGTCACCCGTTTCCAGTGCTTGCCCGACGCCCGCCAGCGACGCAGTCGTGCCCGACACCCGGCGATCGAGGGTCTCAGGGTTGAACTGGAAGAGCTCGCCCCGGGCGAACGACATGGGGAAGGATCCGGTGTAGAAGTCGCACAGGAACTCGCGGTGCAGGTGGTCGTCCAGGCCGACGGTGCCTGCATCTTCGGGGGTGATCGCCCAGCCGATGTCGTCGTGGGACCGCACGTACGTGCACCAAGCCGACCCGGGGGGGATCGGGCCGGCTCGCCGGAGTGCCGCGGTGAGGAGCCGGGCGTTCTGCTCGGCGAGCGCCGACCACAACAGCACCATGAAGAAGTGGTGGTAGGCGAGCTGGCTCTCCCGACCGGCGGCGTCACCGGACCCGAAGTACCGCATCGTGTCCTCGATCGGGACGATCGCCTCGGCGAGCAACAGGACGCCCGGGCAGGCGAGTTCGGTGAGGATCCGCCAGACCTGGAGGACCTGGTGGGCCCCGTCGAGGTTCTCGCACATCGTGCCGAGCTCCTTCCACAGGAAAGCCGGAGCGTCGATGCGCAGGACGTCGGCGCCGCGGTTGGCGAGGTCGAGGAGGACCCCGCTCATCTCCACCAGCACCACGGGGTTCGAGTAGTCGAGATCCCACTGGTAGCTGTGGAAGGTGGTCCACACCCAGCGCCCGATCTCGGGATGCCACGTGAACGACCCCGGATCCGTGTCCGGGAAGATCTCGCGCAGGTGCGCCTCGTGGCGGTCGGGCAAGTCACGATCGGGGAACATCCGGAAGTAGGACTGGAAGGCCGGGTCTCCGGCGAGGGCCCGCCGGGCCCAT
>JAHEFX010000062.1 GCA_024639975.1 bacterium | reverse complement strand
CCGCCCTTGGCGTGGGTCGCGTACGACAGGTAGGCAGCCAGGTCCGGGGCCGCCTCCAACACCGACTTGCGCACGTAGACGATCGTCATCCCTGCCGGCCCGAGGTTCTTCTGGACGCCGCCGAAGACCACATCGACAAGGTCCCAGGGGATCGGCCGGGAGAGGTACTCCGACGACATGTCGACCACGAGGGGCATGCCGACGTCGGGCCACTCGGGGTAGCGAATGCCCCCGATCGTCTCGTTGGAGCAGATGTGGAGGTACCGACTCCCGCCGGGCACGACGAGCTCGTCGGCCGACGGCATGCGCGTGTACTCGGGACCGCCGTCCCAGGCGACGGCCGTGGACGCCGAGTGGGCGGCGTCGGCGATCGCCTTCTTCGACCACGCACCGGTGATGGAGAACGCCGCAGTACCACCGGCGCCGACGAGGTTCATCGGGACCATCGCGAACTGGAGGGTCGCACCGCCTTGCAGGAACAGGACCTCGAAGCCCTCGGGGGCACCGGCGACCTTGCGCGCCAAGGCGAGCGCTTCGGTGTGGACGGCGTCGTACTCGGCCGAGCGATGGCTCATCTCGATGAGCGATGCCCCGGCTCCGTGGTAGTCGACGAACTCGTCGCGCGCTTCTTCGAGGACCTCGAGCGGGAGGGTGCACGGGCCTGCCGCGAAGTTGTGGATCCGCATGCGGCGGAGGCTAGGAGTGGTCCGGGAGACCCTCACAATCTCGGGTCGTGGCACCGCTGGAAGCCGGTACCGCCGGGCCCACCGGATTGCTCCGCCGCGGCGACCGCCAGCGGAATCGTCTTGTACGCTCAGCCCGTGGCAGAGCCGGTCAGTGGATGGTGGGAACGCACTCGCGAGAGCCTGCTCGTGGTCCCGGCCCTGCTCGTCCTGATCGGGTCGGCACTTGCCTGGGCCGCCATCTCGATCGATGCCGCCGGCGCTTCCGAGCCATGGTCATCGCTGCTGGTCGAGGCCTCCGTCGAGAGCTCCCGAGCCGTGCTCACCACGGTGGCGGGTGCGACCGCCTCGGTGGCCGGCATCGTGTTTGCCCTGACGGCCGTTGCCGTCCAGCTCGCCTCATCCACCTACTCCCCCCGAGTGATCCAGGGGTATCTGCGGGCCGGGTTCCAACAGGCGGTCATCGGGGTGGTGGCGGCCACGTTCGCCTTCGCCCTCCTCTGCCTCGCGTCCATCGACGACGGCGGAACGGCGCAACCGCGGGTGACGGTGACACTCGGTGTCGGACTCGGCGTCGTCTCGTTCCTCCTGATCATCGCCATGATCGACCACGTGGTCCGCTCGCTGCGGGCCGACTCGATCATTCGTCGACTCACCGACGAGACGCTTGCCGCCATCCGTCGCCACCATCCGGACCGGGTGCCGGGCGCTCATGACGACCTCGAACTGCCGGAAAGCGATGCCATGGAGGTGAGGTCAGATCAGTCCGGGTGGTTGCGATCCATCGATCGAGATGGGCTCCTCGACCGGCTTCCGCCCGGATCGATGGTCCGTCTCGACGTGCCCGTCGGGGCCCTCCTGAGAGAAGACGGACCGGTCGCCACGGTCTGGTCGGACCATCTCAGCGCGCCAGAGGCCGAGACAATCGTTCGGGATTCCCTCGCGATCGGCCATTCGCGAACCCTCGACCAAGACCCCATCTTCGGGTTCCGACTCCTGTCCGACGTTGCTCTGCGAGCGCTCTCCCCCGGGGTCAATGACCCCACCACCGCCGTGACGGTCGTACGGCACCTCGGAGCACTGCTGATCGAGGTCTTCACGCGGGACCTCCCGCCCCGTGTCCACCGGGACGACAGCCGGCGGATCTATGAACCGCTCCGACCGACCGAAGCAGACTTCCTCCGCGTCGCGGTGCGGGAGATCCGACTCGCAGCGACCAGTCAGCCCGAGGTCCTCGAGGCACTCGCCGGGCTGTTCTCAGAAGTCGCATCCGCCACCGACCCGGAGAGCCAACGCCACGACTTGCTGATTGCCGAGGCGGCGGATCTCGTGACCGCTGCGTCGTCCCTGGACGAGGGGAACCGACGCCGGGTCACCGACCTTCTCGGGGACTTGTGGCCCGGTTGAGCCTCCGGGCTACCCGCCCAACAGGCCCCAGACGAGGAAGCCGACCAGCAGGAAGGTGACGAACGCGAGGAGCTTGGGGAGCCATTCGGGCTGGGGCCCCGGCTCGGCCGGCGGCTCGATCCCGAGGATCTCGGCAGCCTCGGCGAGACGGTCGGCAGGAACGAAGACGCGGTAGTCCATCAACTCGCGCATCGCGCTCCAGTCGGAGACGGCGGCCAGGATCCCTTCGTCCTCGAGCCGGGCGCGTGCCATCTCGGCTTCGATCTGGGTCGGGTAGCTGACGAGCGACTCCATGCGGGAAGCGTAGGGTCGCAGCCCAGCACAGTGCCGAGTGCCCATCCCCCGGGGCGTCCTCGGTGCCGCCGCTGCTCCTGTAGGTTCGCCGACCGTGCCGGTCATCCCCACGCGCATCGACCCCTCGGCAGCCGACTTCGCCGAGACCCGTGCCGCCAACCTCGAGCTGCTGAGCCGGTTCGAGGAGCTCATGGCCCAGTCCCGCGCCGGCGGCGGCGACAAGTACGTCACGCGCCACCACGATCGCGGGAAACTCATGATCCGGGAGCGCATAGAGCTGCTCCTCGACCGCGACAGCCCCTTCTTCGAGTTGAGCCCACTCGCCGCCCAGGGCACGCAGTTCCCCCTGTCGGGGAGCGCCGTCACCGGAATCGGTGTGGTCAACGGCGTGGAGGTGGCCATCTCGGGGCATGACCCGACGATCCGCGGCGGCGCATCGAACCCGATCTCGCTCGCCAAGACCCTCCGGCTGCAGGACATCGCCACCCAGAACCGCCTCCCCCTCGTCAACTTCGTCGAGTCGGGCGGCGCCGACCTTCCGTCCCAGGCCGACGTCTGGCTGCCGGGCGGCAAGTGGTTCCGGAACCTCACCGAGATGTCCAAGGCGGGTATCCCCACCGTCGCGCTGGTATTCGGCAACTCGACCGCCGGCGGTGCCTACGTGCCCGGCATGTGCGACTACGCAGTGCTGGTGAAGGACCGGGCCAAGGTCTTCCTCGGCGGCCGTCCCCTCGTGAAGATGGCCACGGGCGAGGAAGCCGACGAAGAGGAACTCGGCGGCGCCGACATGCACACGCGGGTGTCGGGCGTCGGCGACTATTTCGCCCTCGACGAGTACGACGCCATCCGGATCGGACGCGAGATCGTCGGCCACCTGAACTGGCGGAAGGCCGGGTATGGCCCGACCCGCCACGCCGTCGACCCCCTCTACGACACCGAGGAGCTGCTCGGCATCGTCCAGGTCGACCCGAAGAAGCCCTACGACATGCGCGAGGTGCTCGCACGCGTCGTGGATGGCTCGGAGATCGACGAGTACAAGGCCCGCTACGGGACCTCACTCCTGACCGGCTGGGCACACATCCACGGCTACCCCGTCGGGATCATCGCCAACCAGCAGGGGGTCCTGTTCTCCGAGGAGTCCCAGAAGGCCACCGAGTTCATCCAGCTCTGCAACCAGTACGACCAGCCGATCGTCTTCCTCCACAACGTGACCGGCTACATGGTCGGGACGGAGTACGAGCAGCGCGGGATCATCAAGGACGGGGCGAAGATGATCAACGCCGTCGCCAACTCGACAGTCCCGCACATCTCCGTGATGGCCGGATCCTCCTACGGTGCCGGCAACTACGGCATGGGTGGTTTCGGCTACCGGCCACGGTTCATCATCGGTTGGCCCAACTACCGCGGTGCGGTCATGGGAGCGGAGCAGCTGTCCGGGGTGCTCTCCATCGTGGCCCGGGAGAACGCCGAAAGCCTCGGTCGGGAGTTCGACGAGGAGGCCGACGCCCAGCGCAAGGCCCTCATCCACGCACAGATCACCCACGAGGAGACGGCGCTGTTCAACACCGGTCGGGTGCGCGACGACGGCCTGATCGACCCCCGCGACACCCGCTCGGCCCTCGGCATGCTGCTCTCGGCGGTGCATTCGGCACCGGTCGAGGGGACGAATGCCTGGGGCGTCTTCAGGATGTGATGGGGATGATCAGCAAGCTCCTCATCGCCAACCGGGGCGAGATCGCCCGCCGCATCATGCGGACATGCCGCGAGATGGGCATCGGGACGGTGGCCGTGTTCTCCGAGGCCGACGCCACCGCACCCTTCGTCGCCGAAGCCGACCAAGCCGTCCTCCTCGGACCGGCCCCCGCCGCCGAGTCGTACCTCGACATCGAGAAGATCCTCGCCGCCGCGGAGGCGACCGGGGCGGATGCGATCCACCCCGGCTACGGGTTCCTGGCCGAGAACGCTGCCTTCGCCCGGGCCGTGAACGAGGCCGGCCTCATCTGGGTCGGGCCGCCGGTCGAGAGCATCGAGGCGATGGGCTCGAAGCTCGGCGCCAAGGAGATCATGTCGGCGGCCGAGGTCCCAACACTGCCATCGATACGCATCGATCCGTCGGACGAGGATGCCGTCGCCGGGGCCGCCGAGGAGATCGGCTACCCGGTGCTGGTCAAGGCATCGGCCGGTGGCGGTGGCAAGGGCATGCGCGTCGTCGACGAGCCCGGCGAGCTGCAGGCGGCGGCCGAAGGCGCCGCCCGTGAAGCGGCTGCATCGTTCGGGGACGACACGCTCTTCATCGAGAAGTACCTCCCGGCACCCCGCCACGTCGAGGTACAGATCTTCGGTGACGAATCGGGCCAAGTGGTCTCGCTCTATGAGCGGGAATGCTCGATCCAGCGCCGCCACCAGAAAATCATCGAGGAGAGCCCGTCCCCCGCGGTCGATGAGGAGCTTCGGGCCGCGCTCGGCGAGGCAGCGGTCGCCGCCGGGAAGGCCGTCGGCTACGTCGGCGCCGGGACGGTCGAGTTCCTCCTCGATGCCGACGGCTCGTTCTACTTCCTCGAGGTCAACACCCGACTGCAGGTCGAGCACCCCGTGACCGAGGAGGTGACCGGCCTCGACCTCGTCAGGCTCCAGTTGGAGGTGGCCCAGGGCCGACCGCTCCCCGAGGAGGCACACGACCCGGGGATCGACGGTCACTCGATCGAGGTTCGGCTCTACGCGGAGGACCCGACCAACGGGTTCCTGCCGGTGACCGGTGTGGTGACCGGGTTCGCCCTCCCCGACACCGTCCGGGTCGACTCGGCGGTGGAGGCCGGCTCCGAGGTCAGCGTCCACTACGACCCGATGATCGCCAAGGTCATCTCGTGGGCCCCGACCCGCACCGAGGCGGCGCGCGTCCTGGCCGCGGCCCTCCGCAAGGCCGAGATCCATGGCCTCGTCACGAACCGGGAGCTGCTCGTCCGGATCCTCGGCGAGGAGGAGTTCCTCGCCGGTGCGACCGACACCCACTACCTGGAGCGCCATGACCCCGCCGAGCTGGGGCGTCCCCTCGTCGAAGGCGACGCCCTGGCCAGGCACGCCGTGGCTGCGGCCCTCTACGCCCAGTCCAGACGCCGCAGGGCCGCCACGGCGCTTGCTTCGATCCCGACCGGCTTTCGCAATTCTCCTTCACAGCTGCAAGTGGTCTCCTACGACACCCACGCCGGACGGATCGACGTCGGCTACCGGTTCGACCGAGGCGATCTGGTCGTGGAGGTGGACGGGAAGCCGATCGAGGTCACCCTGGTCGAGGAGCACCCCGACGGCGTCGTGATCCGATTCGGCGCCGTGCAGGCCCCCTACGCCGTGCGATCCGATGACGATGCGTGGCACGTCGACGGCCCCGAGGGCGGCGTCTCGCTCACCCAACTGTCCCGGCATCCCGGGGCCGAGGAGGAGGGCGTAGCCGGATCGCTGCTGGCACCGATGCCGGGCAAGGTCGTGAAGGTCGACGCCGAGGTGGGAGCCGAGGTCGGCAAGGGCCAAGTCCTCATCGTCGTGGAGGCGATGAAGATGGAGCACTCGGTGCGGGCCCCCGCCGACGGAACCGTCGCCGAGGTCCGGGTGGCGGTGGGCGACCAGGTCGACGCCGATGCCGTACTTGCGGTGGTCGACGAGGCCGAGTGATGCCCTGGGGTCCGCTGCTCGACGACCTCGTGGCCGAGTGGGCGGAGTTGGACGGATGGCTCGACGGAGTCGACCTCGAGACCCCGACGCCGGCCGAGGGCTGGACCATCGCCGACCAGTTGGGCCACCTCGCCTACTACGACGAACGAGAGGTCCTCGCCCTGACCGAGCCCGATCGGCTCCGTGTGGAGGTGGCCGCCATGCTGGAATCGGGCGACCTTGCCGACTTCGGGGAGGTCCACAGAAGCCGGGACGACGAGGTCCGGGGGTGGCTGGCAGCCGCCAGAGCAGACATGGTGGCGGCGTTCCGCGGGCACGACCCGAAGGATCGGTTGCCTTGGTACGGGCCGGACATGAGCGCTCGATCGGCGGCGACGGCTCGTCTCATGGAGACGTGGGCACACGGCCAGGACGTGGCGGACGCCCTCGGTATCGAGCGGGTGCCGACGGACCGCCTGCGCCACGTCGCCCACCTGGGCGTGGTCACGTTCGGGTGGTCGTTCTTGAACCGGGGGGAGACACCACCGCAGGTGGCTCCGAGGGTCGAGTTGACCGGTCCATCCGGCGACACATGGACCTGGAACGAGGACGGCGATGGATCGGTGACCGGACCGGCCCACGACTTCTGCCTATTGGTGACCCAACGGGCACCCCGGGCTTCACTGTCACTGGTCGCCGACGGCGAAACCGCCAACCGGTGGCTCGACATCGCCCAAGCCTTCGCCGGCGTCGCGACCGACAACCGGACCTAGGGGTGCGGGGCGCACCGGTCGGGACGATCCCTCAGGCCTGAGTGGCCTGCCATTCGTCGAGGGTGGCGGCGATCTCGGAGCGACAGCGCTCGATGAGTTCGCTGCGGTCTTCGTCGGGATGTCGCTCGATCGGGTCGAGGAAACGGATCCGGACCTTCGTGCCGAACGGGATCGGGAACATCTTGTTGGTGAGGAGGCGCCAGGAGCCGTCGATGACGGCGGGAACCACTGGCATCTCGTCGGCGCCGGCCATGAGCATCGCCGTGCCCGCTGCCTTGAACTCCTTGAGTCGACCGTCTCGACTCCGAGACCCCTCGGGGAAGATGACCGCGGCCGTGTCCCGCTCCTGGCAGGTCGCTCCGAAGGCCTTGATCGCCCGCATCGCACCGCGGGCGTCCTTGCGATCGATCAGGCAGTTCCCTCCTCGCCGAAGGTTGTAGGACACCAGTGGGATGCCCTTGCCGAGCTCGACCTTCGACACGTACTTCGGCAGGTTCGAGAGGAGCGTCCCACCGAGGAGGGGGATGTCGAAGATCGACTGGTGGTTGGAGACGATCACGTAGCCCTTGCCCTTCTCCAGACCCGGCGAACGTTCGATCGAGAGGCGCATCCCGGACAGTCGGAAGGTCCAGATGAGGACCCGCTGCTCGACGGCGACCGTCCACTCCATCGCCTTCAGGCCGAACAGGCGCGAGAACCTGAGGATGGGGTCACCGATCGCCAAGGTCCCCCCGAAGGCGATGAGCGTCGGGATCGTGAAGATCCAATCACGGACGGTGCGCAGCAATCCCACGAGCCAGAGCGTAGAACGAAGAGGCGATCCCGCGTAGGTTGGGGGATATGCGCACCTTCACCGAGCTCTCCGTCCCCGTAGTCGGTGGTGAACTCCGGGCCATCCGGTGGGGGCCCTCCCCTGCCGATGCCAGGGCCACCGTCATTGCCGCCCATGGCATCACCGCCTCCTCCCGGTCGATGACCGCCGTGGCGGAAGTGGTCCCCGACGATGTCTGCTTCGTGGCGGTGGACCTGCGCGGACGCGGCGACTCCTCGGACCTGCCCGAGCCGTACAGCATCCAGCAGCACTGCGACGACCTGCTCGCCGTCGCCGACCACATCGGCGCCGATACCTTCATCCCGGTCGGCCACTCGATGGGTGCCTACGTCGTCGCCAACCTCGGGACCCGCACCGACCGGACCCCGGCCATCGTCATGTGGGACGGCGGCTTCCCGCTCCCGGCCCCGATCGACCTGGACCCTGACGCCGTCATTGAGGCCGTCGTCGGCCCGGCGATCGCTCGCCTCTCCATGACCTTCGAGTCCGTGGACGCCTACCTCGACTTCTGGAAGATGCACCCGGCGCTCAGCGAGTGGACCGACCACCTGGAGGCCTACTGCCGCTACGACCTCGGTGGGGAGGCCCCGGCGCTGCAGCCCCGTCCCAACGAAGCCGCGATCCGAGCCGACGGCCGACAGCTGGTCGTCGACACGGACACGATCAACGCCATCCAACGGCTGACCGTGCCGGTCGAGCTCGTCCGGGCGACCCGCGGAATCATGAACGAGCCCGGTGGCCTGATCCCGGAAGAAGTGGCCGCAGGGCTCGACGCCGCCATGGACAACCTGCATTCGGAGACGGTCGACGCCAACCACTACACCCTCGTCATGGGCGACGGGGCAAAGCAATCCTGGGCGGCGGTGGAGCGGGCCATAGCCCGGTCGTGAAGACCATCGGCCTCCTCGGGGGCATGAGCTGGGAGTCCTCGATCGAGTACGAGCGGCTCATCAACGAGTTGGTACGGGAGCGTCTCGGCGGCCTGCACTCAGCCGACCTCGTCATCCGCTCCTACGACTTCCATGAGATCGAGACGCTCCAAGCCGCCGGGGATTGGGAGATCGCCGGCCAGCTGTTGGCCGAGGATGCCCAGAGGCTGGAGTGGGCCGGGGCCGAGCTGATCGTGCTCTGCACGAACACGATGCACAAGGTCGCCCCGGCAATCGAGGCTGCCCTGTCCGTACCATTCGTGCACCTCGCCGACGCCACCGCCGAAGCGGTGAAGACGGCAGGTGTCGACCGGGTGGCCTTGTTCGGTACGAGGTTCACGATGGAGGAGCCGTTCTACCGCGAACGCCTGGAGTCCCAAGGGCTCGTGGTCGACGTCCCGGACCCGGGCGAGCAGACGATGATCAACCGGGTCATCTACGACGAACTGGTCCAAGGAAGGATCGAGTCGGAGTCGAGGACCGCGTACGTGGAGGTCGCCGAGCGGATGCTCGGGTCGGGTGCCCAAGGAGTCATCGCCGGATGCACGGAGATCGAGTTGCTGATCGGCCCAGACGACATCGACGGCGCCTTCTTCCCGACCACGAGGATCCATGCCGAGGCCGCGGTTGCCGCGGCACTGGCCGTGTAGCGAGCACCCGAGATTCGGCCACGCGCCAATGGCCCGATCGGGTCGGGCTCTGGCATCGGGATGTGGGTTGGGTCTGGGATTCAGTCGGGGGGCCAGGCGAGGCGTTTTCGACCCGGCGGGCTCCCTCGGTCGAGGACCATCCCCCGACGATGGATCGCGATGTGGTGATGGAACCAGCAGACGGTCACCAGGTTGGCGTCCTCGTTGCCGCCGCCGAGCGATCTCGGCCGGATGTGGTGCACCTCGAGCCGGTTGCGGGACGTGCAACCCTCGATCGAGCACCGATGCTGATCCCGATAGAGAATCCTTCGCCGCTGTTTGGGAGCCACGGTCCTGGTCGCTGGACCGGACCGGCCACCCGATACCGACTCGACCGCCCCCACGCACTCGGCATGGTCGGCACCTCCACGGGAGACGGCCAGTCCGTCGATCTCGGCAGAGCCATGCTCGGTCAGGTGGACCGAGACGACCGCGCGTCGCTCGCCGCCCTCACAGATCGAGGTGAGGGCATCAGCCCTGAGCTCGCGCCGTGCGACCCGCTCATCGGTAGGGACACCTTCGGTGAGTCGATCCATCTCCGAATCAAGAGCACTCGTGACCACTGCGCCCTGAGCCGGATCGAGCCTGCCGTGGAGCCGATAGTGACCCTCGTCGAGCGACGGCTGGATGGCGAGGTAGCGGTCCACGGGACCGGCCGCCGTGCGACGACGAACAAGCTGCCAGACGGCAGCCAGCTCCAAGCCGTCGAGATCCGAGGGATCGAAGCCCCGCAGCTCGGCCTCCGAGTAGGCGTGGGCCCGGTCGAGTGAGATCTTCCCCGACGCGAGCAGGCCCCGGACGTCATCGGACATCGCTGCTGACGTCCGGACGAAGCGGTCGGCAGCCCTGCGATCCATGTCGAACCGTCGAGCGACCCACTCACCCATCGTGCGGGCACCATCGAGGTACGCGGCCTGGTTGGTGGCCGCTTCCTCGACCAACTCGGTCAGACGACCATCGATCCGGGCCCGCAGGGCCAGGAGCTCGGCCGTCTCGGCCTCGATGCGATCCAAGGTCTCCATGCATCGATCATGCCACCCGGGTACGACACTTTTCGATACATAGCGTTCACGCCAGGAGGAGCGCGGCGGCGACCGCTGCCACGATGCCGACCGCTTCGAACCGGCCCGGCCGCTCCCCCAAGAACGCGATCGCAGCGATCGCCGTGATCGCCGGGTAGAGCGATGCCAGCACCGAGTTGACCCCGAGCGGCCCTCGCTGGAGGGCCACGACCACGGCGAGGTTCGCCGACTGGTCGAGCAAGCCCGCCAGGGCCACGAGGCCCCAGGCACTCCTCGATGCCCCCGGTCGGCCACTCCGCACGGCTATGAACACGGCGATCGGAATCGAGGCGGCGCGGGCCCCGACCAGCGGCCAGACCCCGGATGCCTCGGTTGTTTGGGCGAGGGCCACGAACATCAACGCGAAGCCGGTCCCCGCACCGACGGCTCGGATGGCCAGTCGGAGGGAGAGCGATCCGCCGCCGCGGCCGGCGAGCAGCAGGATCGCCACCATCCCAACCGCGACCCCGATCCATTGCCGTGGGTCGAGCACTTCGCCCAGGGCCAGACCCACCAGCACCGGAATCCCGGCAGCGACCACGCCAGTGGTCGGGGCGACCAAGGACATCGTTCCCTCGGCCAGCGATTGGTAGAGGAGGGCTACGCCGAAGACGCCCGCAACACCACCCACGGCTCCCCAGACGAGATCACTCCCGGTGACCTCCGCCGCCGGGATGACCACCAGGCCCACGACGAGGACGGGGAGGCCGAGGACCTGGGACCCGGCGGCCACCCACCACACCGGCGTGCGCTTGGCGGAGAGACCGCCGAAGAAGTCGCCGAAGCCATAGAACAGCGCCCCGGCGAGGGCGAAGAGGGACGAGGGCATCAGAGGCGGTGCTTGGTGTCCGTGATGGTGCCGGCATCGAGGTCGCCCACGCGCCCGAGCGACTCGACGGCGGTCGCAACCGGATCCTCGGCAACCCGGGCGAGGACTCCCGCGACCACGGCGGCCCCGGCGTCGATCCGCTCGTTGAGCAGGAACAACCTCGACAGGGTCTGGTGCGGCAGACGCCGGCGGAGCACCTCGAGCCCTCCTTCGGGATAGGCCACGGCGAGTCGGGCGGCCGGGATCTCAAAGGCAGCGGTCCGGGACCCGATACGGACATCGCAGGCCATGGCCAGCTCCACGCCCCCACCCACGCATGGTCCGTCGATCGCAGCGACGACCGGTACCGGGAGGTCGAGCATCGACGAACGAAGGGCGGTCAGGGCGGCTTGCAGCGCGTCGGGGTCGGCTCGTAGGTCGCCGAGGTCGGCCCCACCGCAGAAGATCCCACCGGCGCCCGTCAGCACCAGTGCCGAATGGGAACGGGCAGCTTCGCCAAGGGTCGAACGGAGCTCATCCATGAGCTCGATCGAGAGCGCATTCGCCTTCTCGCGGCGGTCGATCGTGAGCACGGCAACGACGCCGCGGGACTCGGTGTGGACGGTCACACCAAGACGGTACAGGCCGGCTACGGGGCGACGAAGTCGACCACGACCGGGAAGTGGTCCGACGCACGGCTCTCGATGACCTCGACCCCCGTCGCCTCCAGACCCGGCGTGTGGAAGACGTAGTCGATGCGGTAGCGGGGGTTGGCCGCGTTGGCGGTGAACCCGTCTCCGTCGCCGACCTCTGCCCAGGAGTCCGCCCATCCGGCCGCCAGCAGTTCGTCCACCTGTCGCCAGCCCGGGCGAGCATTGAAGTCGCCGACCAGCACGGCGGGTTCCCGGCCGGCCCAGGCGTCGAGGATCGTCCCGATCTGCTGGGTGTGCACGGGGTAGAGATCGGCCTCCGGGTCGTCGTCGTGGACGGCACGGTCGTTGACGTGCTGCAGGTGGGTCGAGATGAACTGCACCGTTTCATCCCCGACCTGCAAGTCGGCACCCAGATAGCCCCGACGCATCGGCGTACCCACCAGCGGCAGGTACTCCGTCTCCACCCTGGTGATGGGATACCGACTCAGGATGGCGTTGCCCCAGGTCGGGTCGGTGGTCCCGAAGAATGCGGCGTGCTCGAATCCGAGGGCGTGTTGGAGGACGGTCAGCTCGTCGGTGACCCCACTGAGCAGTCGACCGCGCGGGATCTCCTGCAACCCGACCACGGTTGCGCCGGACTCCTCGATCACTGCCGCAATGGCCCCGATGTCGAATCGGCCCTCGGTGTCGTAGGACGAATGGATGTTGTAGGTCATCACCCGCAGCTCAGGAACCCCATTCGTCGGCTCGATCGACATCGTCGCGATGAGGAGACCCACAAGTGGGAACACCGTGGCCACCGCCGCATAGACCCAAGCGTTGCCGGGCGCCCCGTCCGTCGATGCCGGGCGGTGGGCGACCGCGACCAAGCCCAGGACGCCCAGTAGGACGGCCGCAGCAACCCGCACCTCGGCCTGGGTCATCCCGATGTCCAGGTCGATGGGC
>JAHEFX010000061.1 GCA_024639975.1 bacterium | reverse complement strand
ACCGCCGGTCACGGCGCTCAGGGTCTTGTCGAGGTCGAGACCGGCGGCCTCGGCCAGGAGGAGCGCCTCGGAGACGGCGAGCTGGGTGCCCACGACAAGGATCTGGTTGACGATCTTCACCGTCTGGCCGGCGCCGATCGGACCGACATGGGTGATCGTGGTGCCGTAGGCCTCCATGATGGGGCGGGCGCGCGCCACGTCCTCGTCGGAGCCGCCGACCATGATCGAGAGCGTCCCGTTCTTGGCGCCCTCGGAGCCACCCGACACCGGGGCGTCGATCCAGGAGCCACCGGCTTCGGCCGTCCGGGCCGCGAACGCCTCGGTGGCCGACGGACTGATCGTGGAGTGGTCGATGACGAGCGCTCCCGGCCGCAGCCCGGCGAGGAGGCCGTCCGGTCCCTCGAGCACCGCCGCCACATCGGGAGTGTCGCTCACACAGACAGCCACGATCTCGCAGAGTTCGGCCACCTCCCTCGGCGATCCGGCGACTCTGGCTCCCTTGGCGGTCAGGGGTTCGGCACGCGTTGCCGTCCGATTCCACACGACGACCTCGTGTCCCTGGTCGAGGAGGTTGGCCGCCATGCCCCCTCCCATGATGCCCAACCCGATGAATCCGATCATGCGGCCGAGCCTACGGGTCCGACACACCCCCCTCCCACTTCGCTGCGCTGCGTGGGGCCCATCCCCCCTCCGGGGGGATCTCTGTGTGTGGGGGGGTTGGGCTTCCTCCCCTCTTGCGGGGGGATCTTTGTGTGCCATCCCCTCCTGTGCGGGGTTCTCCACCCTTCCAAGAGATCCCCCCGTCAGGGGGGATGGGCCCCGCCGAGGAGCTTGCGACGAGGAGGGAGGGGGGTGGTTCCTGTCACAGGCAAGACGCATCGTCGAGCCATGAGACGCCACCGAAACGCAGATCTGACCGCCCCGGCCCGGCGGCTGCGGAGCGAGATGACCCAAGCCGAGTCTGTGCTGTGGTCACTGCTCCGGCGCTCGCGCCTTGGAACCAGGTTCAGGAGACAGGAGCCGATCGGTCGGTTCGTGGTCGACTTCGTCTCGCTGAGCCGACGCCTCGTGATCGAGTTGGACGGGCAAGGGCACTACGAAGGCCTGGGTGAGTACGACGTCGTCCGTGACCAGTTCCTCGAGGCGAGGGGATTCCGGGTACTCCACGTAGAGAACCGAGTCGTCTTCGTCCAACCCGATGACCTACTCGATGAGATTCGGCGGTTGGTCGAGGATCTGGAGGCGATGCCGACGCCGGGATGGGCTTGACCCCCCTCCCGAGAGATCCCCCCGCAAGGGGGGATGGGCCCCGCCGAGGAGCTTGCGACGAGGTGGGAGGGGGGTTCGTTCCTGTTCTTCCCATCCCCACTCCGGGGGATCTCCTTAGGAAGTGAGGCCGAGGGCCCAGAGGGCGAAGGCTTGGAGGGCTGCGGCTTCCTCCAAGTATTCGTAGCGGCCGGCGCTGCCGAAGTGGCCGGCGTCGACGTTGACGCGGAACAGGATCGGGTTGTCGTCGGTCTTCTCGTGGCGAAGGCGCGCCACCCACTTGGCCGCCTCCCAGTAGGTCACCCTGGGGTCGGACACGCCTGCCGACGCCCAGATGGGCGGGTAGGCCTTCGCCTCGATGTTCTCGTAGGGGGCGTAGCCAGCGATCACCTCGTAGGCGGCCTCGTCCTGCAGGGGGTTCCCCCACAGCGGCCACTCGGGTGGGGTGAGCGGGAGATCCTCGTCGGACATGGTGTTCAACGCGTCGACGAAGGGAACGTCCGCCAGCACGGCGGCCCACAACTCGGGGCGCATGTTCGCCACGGCGCCCACCAGGAGGCCGCCGGCGCTCGCGCCGTGGCAGGCGATCCGGCCCGGTCGGGTCCAACCGGACTCGACGAGGTGGTCGGCGGCGGCGATGAAGTCGGTGTGGGTGTTCGGGCGGTGCTCGCGACTGCCTTCCTCGTACCAGCGGTAGCCCTTCTCCATGCCGCCTCGGATGTGGGCGATGACATAGACGACGCCGCGGTCGACGAGCGAGAATCGGTTGGGGGAGAACGAGGCCGGCATGGAGTTGCCGTAGGCGCCGTAGCCGTACAGGAGCACGGGCCGGTCGCCATCGGGAGTCACGTCGGCGCGCGCCAACATGGTGAGGGGTACCTGCTCCCCATCCGGCGCCGTGGCATGGAGGCGGCGCACCACGTAGTCCGACGGGTCGTGCCCCGACGGGATGATCTGTTCCTTGCGGAGGTTGCGCTGCCCGTCGGCCAGGTCCTCGTCGAACGTCCGGCGGGGTGTCGAGGGTGAGGAGTAGGTGAATCGGAGGGTGGCCGTGTCCTGCTCGTAGCCGGGGAGCACGGCGAGTGAGTAGGCCTCCTCGTCGAAGGTCAGGGCCCGCTCCGTCCCGTCGGACCACGACCGGATGACGATGCGCGGGAGGGCATCCTCGGTCTCGAGGCGGACGTGGTGGTCGGCGAGGGCCAACGACGCCGCCACGAGCACTCCCGGGCGATGCGGGACGAGGTCTTCCCAGTCGGCGTCGGAGACCGAGGCGAGCGGTGCCGTCACGACCCGGAAGTCCTTGGCGCTGCGATTGGTGCGGATCACCCACCGCTCGCCGTGGTGCTCGGCGTAGTACTCGGTGCGCGGAACTCTCGGGGCCAGGCACCTCGGCTTGCGGTCCCCTTGCAGGTCGAGGACGTGCACCTCGCTCGTGTCGTGGTCGGTCGTCTGGACCACCACGAACCGGCCGCTCATCGTCTTGCCCACGCCGACGAAGAAGCCGGGATCGGCCTCCTCGTAGATGGTGGTCTCGACCCCCGTCGACAGGTCGAGGTGGATGGCTGTGTTCGGTCGCTTCGACTTGTCGAGTCGCACCGAGAACAGCTCGTCGCTGCCGCCCCAGGTGAGGCCGCCGCTGACGCCCTCCAGCACCGGCCGCTCATCGCCGGTCTCGAGGTCTAGGACCGTCACGATGAACTCCTCGTTGCCGACCCGGTCCTCCATGATCGCCACCCGACGGTGGTCGGGGGAGTGGACCGCACCGACGAGGTTGTAGAAGGCCGATCCCTCGGAGCGGGCGTCGCCGTCGACGAGCACCTGCTCGTCCCCACCCTCCCGGGGGATCCGGGCCACGATCGGGTACTCGCCGCCTTCCCGGAACCGGCGGTAATAGGCCCAGGGACCGTCGGGCGATGGCACGGTCGACTCGTCCGGCTCGATGCGTGCCTTCATCTCCTCGAGCAGCGTGTCGGCGAGGTCACCGGTCAGCTCGGCGAGCAACTCCGCCGCGTAGTCGCGCTCGTCGACCAGGTGCGAACGGATGTAGGGCTCCAGCACCGAGGGGTCGGTGAGGGCCGCCTGCCAGTTGGCGTCCTTCATCCAGCGGTAGGGATCGGTCCGGGTCCGGCCGAGCTGGGTGATGACTTCTTCTTCGCGGCGTGCAACGGGCGGCGTGGGCACGATCGGGGACTCCTGGGAGGCGGGTTGGGGAAGGCTAGGTCCCGTCCGTAGGATGCCCGGCCATGGGCCGATACAAGACGGGCCTCGAGACCAGGGAGCGCATCGTCGACGCGACCCGACGCCTGCTCGCCGAGCAGGGCCTCGAGGGGACGACCATCCAGGCGATTTGTGAGGTAGCGGACGTGCGTCCGGGGTCCTTCTACAACCTGTTCGCCTCGAAGGACGCCGCCATCCTCACGGTGGTGAAGGAGTCGGCCCGAGCCTCGGACATCAGGACACCGGACGGCGAGCCCGAGGTCGGTGCCATGATCGACGGGTACGTCAACTTCGTCTCCCACCACCCCCAGGAGGCCCGGGTCTACCTGCGGATCGCCGTGTCCGGTGCCCTGTCCGACAAGGACACGCAGAAGTGGCTCCAGGAGTTCCACGACAAGCGCACCGAGCGACTCGTCAAGGCCATAGCGAAGAGCCGGCCCGACCTCGGTCCCGGCGAGGTCACCGCCAAGGCGAAGTTGCTGTTGGCCTCGCTCAACGGCCTCGCCCTCCACTTCATCCTCGACGATCGCTTCGACATCCGCCTGCACGCGGACCAGTTGAAGAAGATCGTCGCGATGGTCTGACGTCCCCGAAGGCGACTACGCCTTCACCCACCGATACCATCCCCCGCTCCGCCACCCCGTGAGGTTCCGTTGGCACTGCAGGCCGGGATCGTGGGGCTCCCCAATGTCGGGAAGAGCACCCTCTTCAACGCACTGACCGCCGCCGGCGTCGAAGCCGCGAACTACCCGTTCGCCACCATCGAGCCGAATGTCGGCGTCGTCCCGGTCCCCGACGAACGGCTCGGTCGCATCAACGCGGTCATCGAGACGAAGCAGATCCTCCCGACCACCGTCGAGATCGTGGACATCGCCGGCCTCGTCCGCGGCGCCTCCGAGGGTGAGGGGCTCGGCAACCAGTTCCTCGGCCACATCCGCTCGGTCGATGCGGTGCTGCAAGTCGTCCGTTGCTTCGACGATCCCGACATCACCCACGTCGAAGGAGAGATCGACCCGCTCCGGGACATCGACACGATCGGCACCGAGCTGGCACTGGCCGACCTCCAGGTCGCCGAGCGTCGTCTCGACCGGCTGCAGCGTGCGGCGAAATCCGGTGACAAGGACGTCGTCGCCGAACGCGACCTGGCCCAGAAGATCGTCGACCTGCTCTCCGAGGGCCTGCCGGTGAGGGCGGGGAGCTGGGCCGAGGCCGACCGGGAGCTCCTCCGCGAGATCCAGATGATCACCGAGAAGCCCGTCCTCTATGTCTGCAACGTCGACGAGGAGGGACTCGACGGCAATGCGCACGTCGACGCCGTCCGAGCCCGTGCCGCCGAGGACGGGTCAGGGGTCATCGTCGTCTGTGCCAAGGCCGAATCAGACATAGCCGAGCTGCCCGACGAGGACCGCCCCGAGTTCCTCGAAGCGCTTGGCCTGGAGGAGCCGGGACTCCACGTTCTGGCGCGTGAGACCTATGGCCTTCTTGGTTTGCGGACCTTCTTCACTGCCGGTGAGAAGGAGATCCGGGCGTGGACGATCCGCGCCGGGATGACGGCACCGGAAGCTGCCGGGGTCATCCACACCGACTTCCAGAAGGGCTTCATCCGCGCCGAGGTGTACCGGATCCCCGACCTCGAAGCTGCCGGCGGCGAAGCCGGCCTGCGTACTGCCGGCAAACTCCGGATCGAAGGCAAGGACTACGTCGTCGAGGACGGCGACGTGATGCTCTTCCGGTTCAACGTCTAGACCGCCGGCCCCCGTCCGGCGGGTCGAGACGGGGCTGGTCAAGGCATCGGTAGATGGCCCTCGAGGATCCGCCGCTCGAGGGCAACCAGGTCGTCACCGGCTTCCACGCCGACCTCGTTCAGCATGCCCCGCAGTCGCTTGCACGCCCGGAGGGCCTCGACCCGCCGACCCTGTCCGGCGAGGGTCTCGATCAGTAGGTGCCACAGGTGCTCTCGGTACGGGTGCTCCTCGATCGCGACCTCCAACTCGCCAAGCACCAATTCGGCGTGCCCCAGCGCCAGTTCGGCCTCGAGGCAGAGCTCCATCGTCGCCAGTCGCAGTTCGTCGAGGCGGAGTGCCTCCAGGTGGAGCGCTTCGTCGTCGGCCAGTTCCCCGAAAGGGCGACCTCGCCAAAGGCCGAGGGCCTCCCGGCCCAGGCGGGCGCACTCCTTCGGCTGGTCCCGGGCGGCGGCGGCCTCTCCGAGCAGGGCCTCGAAGCGAACCGCGTCGATGGCTCGCGGGTCGATATCGAGTTCGTAGGAATGGTTGACGCGGGCGATCGAGCCTGCGCCGAGGAGTCGCCGCAGGTCCGAGATGTAGGACTGCAACGTGTTGGCCGCCGAGGCGGGGGGCCGGTCGCCCCAGAGCGCCTGGTTCAGGAGGTCGATCGACACTGCGTGACCGGCCCCGACCGCCAGTGTCGCCAGGACGGCGCGAGCCTGCCGGCCGCCTACCGGCCTCGGCCCGTCGGGCGTCACCACGTCCACCGGTCCGAGGATTCGAATAGTGCACTCGTCGCTCATGACCTCGAACTCCGTCTGGCCGTCCGCCAAGGTCCCACCAAGGCTGGGCTCAGCGGGCGCTGGGCGAGGACCCAGTCCGGATACTACGACCACCAACCCAGGAGGAGGACCATGGGGGTGAGGATCGAGAGAAGTAGAAAGGAGCCGACATGAAGCTCGTAGAACACGAAGAGACCGGGACGACGCTCGAACAACTCCCGGAGTTGCCGGACGACGTCCGGGTCCCCGATGACATCAGTGGGCTTCCGCCGACGCCCCGTCCGGTCGACGTACGGGTTCGCTGGATCCGCTGGCTGGCCGCCTTCGTGATGGTTGGTCTGGTGGGAGTGGTCTTCTTCTTCACCCAGACCGAGGACAACCTCACCCCCATGGAGCAGTACGGGACCGACAATGCCGTCGTCGTCGACGCGGATGCGGTGCCCCGTTCCGTGGTGGTGACCGGCTCGGTGGACGCAATCGCTGATGCAGCGTTTGAGGAGTTCGAACTGACCCGCGCCGCGAACCTGTATGAGGATGCAGTGGGGGCGGGCGGAGTGGACTACCTGGAGCGGTATGGGACCGACAATCCCGTCATCGTCGGGGGGGAGGCCACTCCCGACGCCGCGGACACCATGGACGTCTACGGGACCGACAACCCGGTGCTCGTGGACGGGACGTGGATGGAGCGGTACGGGACGGACAATCCCGACTTCGGGGGTTGACCAACCCACCCGCGGAAGGCCCGGAAGCCCCAAGACTCCCGGGCCTTCCTTCGGGGGCATGCGAGAACTGATGCGGAGCCCCCCTCCCACTCAAGCCCCGTCGGAGCGGGTCCCATCCCCCCTTTGCGGGGGGATTCTTTCTGGAAACGCGAAGTCCCCCTTCGCGGGTACCTCAGTATCGCAACGGCATAGCCGCTGCTATCCGAAGATCTTGAGGAGGTCCTCGTAGGTGAACCAGGCGACGAGGCCGATCATCCCGACGTTGAGGAAGGTCAAGGGGACCTTCCACTTGTAGTCGGTGAGCCAGAAACGCCGGATCGAGTAGATGTTGGACGCTATTGCCACCACGCCGATCACGAGCCCGATCGTGCCTTCGATGCCTGAGGCCAGGCTCAGCAGTGGGGCGACGAACGGGAAGATGACGTAGGCGAGCGTGCACCGGACCGCCGACACGAGGATCGACGTGCGGAACGTCTTCTCCACCTTCACGTCGGCGGCGCTCCGCCCGTCCGTGTAGGCCGTCTGGATGTCGTCGTCGGTCGTTGCCATCGGGAGCAAGTTTGGCAGACGGGGTGGTGTGTGTCGGCTCCCCCCTCCCACCGGGCTGTCGCCCGGCGGGGCCCATCCCCCCTGGCGGGGGGATCCACCAAGGGGGAGTCGGCCTAGACCGCGGCGAACCAGCCCATCGTGCCGCGGTGGGCGATCGAGTGCTGGTGGGGGTGGAACATGTACCGGCCGCGTTCGGACAGGGAGAACTCGATCATGGCCCGGTCGGTCTGGCCCATGGTGAGGATGTCCGTCACGAAGGCCGGGGCGTCGCCGATCCCTGAGGGCCACACCTCGAACGTCTCGGCATGGAGGTGGAACGACGAGATCGGGTCGAACTCGATCATGTTCGTCAGGTAGACCCGAACCGGGTCGCCGGCGGGGACCTTGATCGGGAACTTCTCGTAGAACCCGGCGATGCCGTTCCACGTGTAGATCTCGTTCCTGCCCACCTCGTCGGGATCCCAGCCGGACTGGAGCAGCACGATCTCGTGGGCGTCGGGTCGGCCGCCCTTGGGATCGACGATGAGCGTTCCGTAGAGGCCCTTCGCGATGTGCCGGTCGATCGGCATGGTGTGGCAGTGGTAGGGGTGCACGCCCGCCGGACCGGCTTCGATCTCGTAGACCGTCTCGCCGCCGGGGGGCACCGGCTCCCAGCCATCGTGCGTCGGGGAGTGGCGCCCGTGGAAGTGCAGGTTGTGATCGTGGTTGGTGGCGTTGCGGAATCGGATCCGCATCACGTCACCCTCGGTGGCTCGCAGGGTGGGCCCGGGCGCGGTCCCGTTGTAGGTCCAGGCCTCGTAGGTGAAGCCGTTGGCGATCTCGATCGATTGCTCCACGACCGTCATCTCGATGTCGTGGACGGCGCCGCCCCGTCCTCCGGGCGCCGGTGGGGCCCACGTGGCCGTGTCGAGCTCCGACCCGTTCATCCACTCCGGTGGGGCAAAGATGCCCCCGTACGGGCCCGCGTTGGCCCCGATCGGGGCGTCCCCCGAGGCCACGCCCTGGGTGTCGTGGACGGAGGAATGGTCGAGGCTCGAACCCGCCGTGGCCTCTTCGGCGGCGTGCGCAGCGGCGTGGCTGGTGACGGTGCCGGCTATGGCGCCCGCACCGATGAGCACTGCCCCGCTCGACCCGAGACGCACAAGCGCCTGGCGCCGGGACAGCTTGGCGTCGTCGGTCTCCTCGGCCGGGGCCTCGTCGGTCATGCCCGGGCGAAGAGCGGCGCGAACAGCAGGTAGACCGCGACCACCCAGACGATGAGCATCGTCCAAGCGCTGAGCCACCGGTTGGTGGCGGCGGCGTCGCGGTTCCCGACCAAGGCGAACAAGAAGATGCCGACCACGGGCAGCAGGACGACGAGGACCGTCCAGACCACCTTCTCGGCGACCGACGCCTCCCTGCCCCAGACCCGCATCAGCGCCCAGATGCCGCCGACCACCCAGACGAGGAGCGGCAACCACCACAGCAGCATGCCCGCGTAGAGCGGCCACCAGTCCAGCGTGGTGTCGACGCCGAGGATCACGAGGTGCCGGTCGTTCTCGACGGTGCCGTCGGGGATGGCAGGAGCCGTGATCGTGGACACGTCGAGCCCGTAGGTGTCGAAGACGTCTACGGCGGGGACCACGGGGGCATCCACCGCGAGGCTGTCGAAGTCGAGCTCTGGATCGGCTGCGGCGCCGTGGGGGATGGATTCGACCGCGCCCTTGGCGTACTCGACGAAGCGGCCGAGCGGCTCGGATCCCCCGCCGAATCCCCACGGCATGGGGAGGTTGAGCCCGTCGCAGGAAGCCGTCCACCTGGCCAACGCCGGCACGGTCGTGGCGCCGTCCTGGTCGACGCAGTTGCCGCTGGCGATCGGGCCGCCGAAGGACACGTCGGCGCGGCCGGAGCCGACGATCACGTTGTCGCGGACGATGTTGTCCGTCGCCGGCCAGACGTTGTTGTCGATCATCGTTTGGACGAGCACGCCCGAGCTCAGCGAGTTGATGATCGTGTTCTTCTCGATGGTCGAGCCGACCGAGCCGAACAGCGCAACGCCGGTGCCCCGGGGTGCCCAGGCGACGTTGTTGAAGGGCACCTCTTCGACGGGCTGGCCGGTGTCGATGATGAGGTTGCCGCCCACGTAGACGCTGTTCACGGGCGGGTAGAGCTCGCTGTCGAGCGTGTTCGGTACGACGCCGCTCTGGTTGTCGCGGAACACGTTGTTGACGATGAAGATCTCGCCTGACGAGTTGGTACCCGAGTAGGCCATGCCGTTGCGCTCGGCGACCGAGTCGGTGAGCACCGCACGGCAGTTCTCGCACTGGCCGATGTAGTAGCCGCCGTCATCCGATCCGGAGGCGTAGGAGAACTCGATGAGCCCGTCGACGGAGTCGAACGGGTAGATGCCATAGACCCGGTTGTCGATCGACGTCAGGTACGACCCGCGATAGCCGGTGACCCCGCTCCAGAAGAAGCCGTTCACCATGTAGCTGCGAGCTGTCATGTTCTCGACGGCGACGCCGTCGGCCACGACGAAGACGCCGTTGTCCCGCGTGAACTCGCCGTCGAGGATCACCTCGTTGCGATCGGTCCCGCGGAGGGTGATGCCGGGCGTGACGACCTGGACGGCCTCCTTGTAGACGCCCGGCCCGACCAGCACGAGGTCGCCGGGGTCGGCGGCGTCGACGCCTGCCTGGATCGTCGGGTAGTCGGCCGGGACATTGCGAGTGACCCCGGTCCATTCGATGGGCACGTCGGCAGAGATCAGTTCCGGCTCCGGAGCATCGTCCTCCTGGGCGACCACCAGGTCGCCCGCCACGAGGGACGGGCCGGACGCCTCTGGCTCGGTGACCGTGATCGTGCCGACCATCCCGGCCCACGAGCCGTCGTCCTTCTGGATGGCGTGCAGGTCGCAGTAGTACTCGTACTCGCCCGGCGTGTCGATGGTGAGGTCGACCGTCTCATCGGCCTGGAGGTTCCCCCCGAACGCGTCGGTGGTGGACCAGCTGCCATCGGCCGCGATCGCGTTGTGCTCGACGGCGCCGATGTTGGTGAACGTGATCGGCTCGCCGGCCGAGACGGTGATGGACTCCGGTACGAAGCTGTTGTCGAGCATCTCGACGGTCGTTGCTTCTTCGGAGCCGCCACAGGCGGAGAGGGCGATGGCGGCCAGGGCGGCCAGTAGGAATATCCGGATCAGTGCGCGCATGGTGTGGAAGGGTAAGCGCGAGGACCTCGAAGCGGGAGTCCGAACGGCGCAGCATCCGGGCGGGAACACTCCGCCGGTACCCTTCCGCCCAATGCGTCACCGCCTCGGGATCGACGTCCGCTGGTCGGACCTCGATCCCTATCGACACCTCAACCACGCCGCCTACCTCTCCTACTGCGAGTCGGCGCGCATCGACGCCCTCGACACGGTCGGCTTCGGCATGAAGCGCCTGACCGAGCTCGGCTGCCAGATCGTCATCGTCGCCATCGACGCGAAGTTCATCGCCCCCGCCCTCGAGAACATGCACGTCGAGGTGGAGACGGAGGTCGTCCAGGTCGGCCGGGTGCGCTCGACCTGGCACCAGCGGATGACCCATGGCGACGATGTCCTGTTCGAGGCTGACGTCACCGCCGCCTTCACCGATCTGGCAGGTCGTCCGCGTCGCGGGCCTGAGGGGTTCGTCGAAGCCTTCTCGTAGCCCGCCGGACCTCGGGCGCCGTCACCCTGCCAGATCGACCACGTCCTCGACCGTGAAGGAGACCGACTCGCCGATGGCGGGTGCCGTCGAGGCCCGATAGCGCAGCGGGACACCGACGTCAGCCGTGACCTGCCAGCCGTCACCGGCGAAGCGACGGTCGGTCACCGTCCCTCCGATCGCCCCGCCCACGCCGACTGCTCGCTCCGGCACGAGGCAGGGACCGTCGGCGAACGGGCCGCCGTCTTCGTAGACATTCGGGTGGCCGAGGAACCGTGCCGACCACACGTCGGGGGGACGGGTCCAGAGTGTTTCGGGGTCGTCGACGGCGACCAAACGGCCGTCGCGCAACAGGGCGACCCGGTCCCCGATCGTGAGGGCCTCGTCGTGGTCGTGGGTGACATAGAGCGCAGTACGGTCGACCGTGATCCTCCCCAAGTCCTCCAGCAATCGCCCCTTCAGGGCCCCGTCGATCGCTCCGAGCGGCTCGTCGAGCAAGAGGACCTCCGGCTCGACCACGAGGGCCCTGGCGAGAGCCACCCGCTGGCGCTCCCCACCCGACAGGGTGTCGATGGTGCGAGCGCCGTATCCTCCGAGGCCAACCAGGGCCAACGCGGCGACCACCCGCTCGCGACGATCCGGCTTGGGCACGTCGCGCATCCGAAGCCCGTAGGCGACGTTGTCCGAGACGTCGAGGTGCTCGAAGAGCGCGTACGACTGGAAGACGACCCCGAACCCGCGGCGGTGGGCTGCCAGCCCTGCGAGGTCTTCGCCGTCCCTGGTCACGGTCCCGGCCGACGGCGCGAGCAGGCCCGCGACGGCCCGGAGCAGCGTCGACTTCCCCGAACCGCTCGGTCCGAGGACGGCGAGGGTCTCGCCATCCTCGACGCGTAGGTCGATGCCGTCCAGGACCGTGGCACCGCCGAGCGTGATCTCGAGGCCGTTGATGGCGAGGGTCACAGGGCCTCCTTCCCGGTGCGAAACCGGTCGACGGCCAGCACGGCGACACCGGTGACGACCATGAGCACCACGGCGGCGGCGGCGGCCGTGGCCCCCGAACCGGGGCGTCCGAGCGCCCGGAAGATGAGCAGGGGCAGGGTCGGGTCGGCTGGACGGGCCACGAAGACGGTGGCACCGAACTCCCCGAGTGACAGGGCGAAGGCGAACCCGGCCCCCACCAACAGGGAGCGTCGGGCCAGAGGCCAGTCGACGGTCGTGAGCAGGCGGTGACGGGTTGCCCCGAGCGTCCGGGCTGCGTCCCGCGTCTCGTCGGGTATCGCGTCAAGGGTCGGTGCGACCGCCCGGACCACGAACGGGATGGCCACGAGCGCATGGGCGAGTGGAACGATCAACCAGCTGCCCCGAAGGTCGATCGGACGGTCGAGGGCGAGCAGGAACCCGAGGCCCACGGTCACCGCCGAGGCGCCGAGCGGGAGCATCACGAAGGTGTCGAACCGTTTACCGGCCCGACCGGAGCGGGTGGCGACGACGGCAGCCGAGCCGCCGACCAGCGCGGCCACCAAGGTCGAGACGACGGCGTAGCGGAGTGAGAGTCCCGTCGCCGCAACGAGGTCGAGGCCGGGCTCCGGATCGACGACGAGTCGCCGGTACCACTCGAGCGTGAATCCTTCCGCCCCCGAGAACGAACGGACGACCAGCCCGACCAGTGGGATGGCGAGCGCCGCGCCGGTCGCCACCATCACAGCGGCTGCAGCTACCCGGGTGGCCCGGCTGCTCGGGGCAGGCCGTCCCGGAGGTGGCGTGGTCACCGTCCCGGCCTTCCGATACCAAGCGAGCAGGACGGCGACGGCGACGAGTT